>NZ_JANPLS010000507.1:0-6350 GCF_031422475.1 Chamaesiphon sp. VAR_48_metabat_403 | reverse complement strand
CAAAGTCCGCCTACGCGGACTGGTTAATCAGTCCGCATAGCGAAAAGTGCGTTCCTGGGAAATCCCAAGAACGCACTTTTCGCTTTCAACTTTCAACTTTTTTCATGGATCGGATTCAAGCCAAACTACAGCAGGTATGGGGATATACCGAACTGCGATCGCCCCAACGCGAAATCATTGAATGTCTGCTGGCAGATCGAGACGCACTGATTGTGATGCCGACTGGGGGCGGTAAATCGCTGTGTTTTCAAATTCCAGCTTTATTGAGTAGCGGCGTTACTCTAGTTATTTCGCCGCTGGTAGCCTTGATGGAAAATCAGGTGCAGGAACTAACCGCCAAAGGATTAGCCGCTGGCTTGTTACATAGCGAACTTCCTCCCGCCAACCGCAAACAGACGATCCAATCTTTAGAATCAGGACGCTTGCGGCTGTTGTATATCTCGCCAGAAACTCTACTCAACCCAACAGTCTGGGCGAAATTATGCCAGCCCGAACTTCAGATCGATCGACTGATTCTCGATGAAGCTCACTGTCTGGTACATTGGGGCGAAACCTTTCGTCCCACCTACCGCCGCTTGGGGGCGATTCGCACCGCCTTAATTCAATCTAAGCCCCCAAATACTAAAATTGCAATCGCCGCCTTTACAGCCACAGCAGACCCCCGATCGCAGCAGACAATCAGCCGCGTTTTGCAACTCCAGCAGCCAGCCGAATTTATTCTCAATCCCCATCGTGCGAATCTCAAGTTATCAGTCAAGCAAATCTGGACTCCACGCGGGCGCAAAAAACACCTAACCGAGTTTATCGATAAATATCCACGTCAGTCGGGGCTAGTATACGTTAGAACCCGTGATACCAGCGAAGAATTAGCCGCATGGTTGGCAGCACGAGGCGATCGCACGGTGGCTTATCATGCGGGTTTGAGTCCCCAATCTCGGCGACGAGTCGAGAGCGAATGGTTGAGTGGTAAACTACAGTACGTGGTGTGTACCTGTGCTTTTGGGATGGGGATTAATAAAGCAAATGTCCGCTGGATCGCTCATTTCCATCCGCCCGTATTATTGGCAGAATACATTCAAGAAATCGGACGCGCCGGACGGGATGGAAAGCCTGCGGAGGCGTTATTATTAGTGTGTGAGGCTACCGGACTATTGTATCCAGAAGATCGTCAGCGATCGCGATTTTTTGTCGAAAGTATCGATCGTCATTACGATCTGGCGACTACCCTAGCAAAGCAGCTTCCCACCAGTGGCGACATCCGCGAGATCGAGCGTAAATTTCCGCATAGCTCAATCGCTTTATCTTTACTACACAGCATCGGTGAATTAGTCTGGGAAACCCCATTTAATTATCGACGCATCGAGACTGATAAACCACCGGATTGGAAAGTGTTACAAACTCAACAGCAGCAAATTTTTCGAGAAATTACGCCGTATATTACTCAACCAGGCTGTCGTTGGGCATACCTACTCGCTGCTTTTGGATCCCCCCAGCCCAAAACCTGGCAATGCGGCAATTGCGATAACTGCCAACGCCGTTAGGATTTTGGGTTTTGGATTTTGGATTGAAAATTATCTTTCCTTAACCCCTATTCCCTATTCCCTATTCCCTAAAGTCTAAAGCCCAAAGCCTAAAGCCTAACCCCTATGAACTCCTCCCATCACGAGCGACACACTGCCGAACTCCATCAGATGCAACGGGCGATTGCGGGATTATTAGTATATCAAGATATTTTAAATAGTGAAGTTGGTAATGCGGCGATCGAACTACTCGATGCGATCGCCAATCGCGATCGATCGCAAGCTAATGCTTTAATTTGTTTGACTGCCTACGGACGTTTTTTCAAAGCTTTAGCTGCCGAGAATTGTAGTTGGGAAGAATATTTAATCGATCGAATTCTACAAGCTGAAAATCCGTTTACACTTCAAGCGCAAAAGATCGCTCTCGATTTTTCGCAAGGTTCGCTAGACAAGTATTTATCGCCAGCTCTAGTCATGGCTGCCAAACAAGATTTACAATCTTTATATACGCTCTATATTAACGGTCATTACATTCCTAAATGGGTGCAGCAAGTCGGTGATAACCCAGTTTGCTGGATCGGAAGTACCCCAATCGATCGCATCAAAAATCGCCGCAGAGCGAATATTGTGAGTAAATTAGACTGTAAAAATTGGGGTGAATCTACAGATGTGCCCGATAACTGGGGTGAATTACTAGAAGATGTCTTGCGGTATTACCAGCAGTCGGGATTGGGGATATTTGGTAAATATCGAGCCTTGAGATGGCAAAATAGACTGGTTGGAATTTCTACTCCCGATCCGATCGATATCGATCGACTCGTCGGTTACGATCTGCAAAAAGACACGCTCATTAAAAATACAAAAGCCTTGCTCTTAGGTAAGCCAGCTCTAAATATTTTATTGTATGGTGGTAAAGGCACGGGTAAATCATCGTTAGTTAAAAGCTTGCTCAATTATTTTACCGATAGTCAATTAAGACTAATTGAAGTCAGTAAAACCGATATGCGCGATCTGTCGATAATTCTCGATCGCATTGCCGATTTACCGCAAAAGTTTATTATTTTCATCGACGATCTTTCATTTGAAGCCGATGATGAGGCTTTTAAGGCATTAAAAGTCGTCTTAGAAGGCAGCGTCACCGCCAGACCTGCTAATGTAGTAGTATACGCCACTTCCAATCGGCGGCATTTAGTTAGAGAATACTTTGCAGATCGACCGCGCCCTCAAGATGCTGACGAGATTCAGATGTGGGATACCGTCCAAGAAAAATTATCATTTAGCGATCGGTTTGGCATTACACTGACCTTTGAGCCTGCCGACCAACCTAAATATCTCGAAATCGTCCATCATTTAGCTAATTCAGCACAATTGCCGATCGAGCGTGACGATCTTGAAAAACGTGCCTTACAATGGGCAACAAGACACAACGGACGCTCTGGGCGCACTGCGCGACAATTCATTGATTATCTGATGGGAAGCGATTGATGAGTTTAAAAGCTAGAAACATTATCTGCTCAGCAATTGAAGTGTCAACAGCCGATTGTGAAAAATAATAAATTATGTATATAAAATTACCAACTCATTCGGAACTTTAGAGTGAGATAGTGTTTCTTAAATTTAGTAATCGATCGAGGAATAAACTTATGAAAATCTGGCAAATGAAATCTTTATCCAATCAGCTTGCTAACCTTACTCTAGCAGCGATCGCTGTAGTCAGCAGCAATATTGCCTTCGTTCCAGCCAGTCAGGCTCTGACTGCCGCCACTAGCTTTGTTTGTAGTACCTCGAATGGTAAGCCAGCAACTGTAGCTAGAACCAAAAAAGGCGATGTAGCGATCGTTGTCTGGAGTTCGGAAGAATTTAGTGGTTCGGGCTTTAATCCCCAAACTCGTTGTCAGCAAGTGTCGGCTAGATTCCAATCTATGTACCGCAGCGGACAGTTAAAGTATATTACCACTGGTACTATTAATAATCTGCCTGTGGTATGTGCGACCAAGCAAATCAAAGGTACCTGCGATCGGCAAAATCTGCTCTACACGCTCAAGCCCAATGCCGATCCCAAACAGACGATCTCGAAATTGATGGCAATTCGCAATCGCGCTAGTTCTAGCAGTATTGAAGAAAGCGGTAGAAGTCCCAGCACGAGTGAAGCTCAAAATACTTCGATCGAGATCGATTGGCTAGAAGAAAACTAATCAATACTCAAAAATTAAGTTCTCATAGATTTCGATCGCAACTGTTCGAGATCTGACTCTCAAACCCTGCATCTTTACAATAGGTGTGGGGTTTTGCCATGAGCTGGCAACAGCTATAAAATAGGAACAGCCGATCGCATCCGCTTTATAAGGGGAGGGTTGGGGTGGGGTAAAGGGACTACGCAGCAAACTTACAGATCGATCCCCCCATCGCCCAAACTACCAGCATTAATCGCCATTTGCAGAAAATACCATGACTGACTCACTACCAGTACAGGCTATCAACCCACTCTTACCTGCCAACGAACCAGAACGGTTGGCGGCACTGCATCGCTATCAAGTCCTCGATACGCCTCCTGAAGTAGCTTTCGATCGCCTTACAGCCCTCGCAGCGCGACTGTTTAAGATGCCTACCGTTCTGATTTCGCTGGTGGATGAGTCGAGAGCTTGGTTCAAGTCTAGCATTGGTTTTGGTGCTACTGAAGTGGTGCGCGATGCGACGATTTGCAGCTTTGCCGTGTTAACCGATGAGCCGCTGATCGTTCCCGATACTCGACTCGACCATCGATTTAGCTGCAATCCGTTCGTGCAATGCGAACCTGGGATGCGGTTTTATGCGGGTGCGCCGTTGATCGATCGAGATGGCTTTAATCTGGGTACGCTGTGTATGCTCGACAGTGTGCCCCATGAACCCCTCACTGCCGAGGAAGAGGCTACTTTGGTAGATTTGGCGGCAATGGTCGTTGATGAGCTGGAACTGCGGTTGGCGGCGCGGCAGATCGCTAGCGTCGATGCCGCACTAGTCGAGATTACCCAAGGTGTGGCGAGGGTGACGGGTGGGGAATTTTTCGATGAGCTGGTGAGGCACTTTGCCAAAGTTTTGGGCACCGACTACGTTTATATTGGCTTGGTGGAAGGCACTGAGCCGAAAATGATGCGAACGATCGCCACTTGCGATCGCGGTCACATCGTCGAGAACCTCGAATATCGGCTGCAAGATACGCCCTGCTGGCAAGCGATCGAGCAGCGTAAAATATGCTGTTATCCGTGCAATGTCCAGGCTCTATTTCCGAATGCGCCCCTACTTAAACCGCTTTCGGTGGAGAGCTATATCGCGATTCCGTTCTATGGGTCTGATGGTTATATCTTGGGATTGCTGGGTGTAATGGATGGTAAACCCCTAGCAAATGTGCATCTAGCCGAATCGTTAATGACGATCTTTGCCAGTCGGATTGCGACTGAGCTAGAGCGTCAACAGCACGAACTGATGCTAGTCGAACAGACGCGACTGCTAGAGGCGGTTTCCACTGGTCAGCCGCTAGATGAGTGCCTGAGTGCGCTGTGTAGCTCGATCGCCAAACTCAGCCCCCACACGCGCGCCTGTGTGCTACTGACTGACGATCGCCGCACGAAGTTTCCTCGATCGATTACGCCAGATTTCCCGCCGTCGTTGAGCCAAGGACTCAAGGATGCACCGATTAACGAGCTGGCGATTGGTACTTGTGGGACGGCAGTATATTGCAGTGAGCCTGTGACTTGTACCGATATTGCGAGTGACGAATCTTGGTCGCAAAGCTGGCGGGATTTATGTATCGCACATGGCATTCGGGCTTGTCATTCCTTACCGATTATGGGGATCGATAATTTACCCATCGGTTCGGTGATGTTGTGCTTTAATGAAGCCCGATTGCCGACCGAATGGGAATATCAACTGGGCGAATTTGGGACTAAAATTGCTAGTATTACGATCGAGCGTATACGCTCGATCGAGAAGGTGTCGGAGAGTGAAGAACGGCTGAGTTTGGCACTTACAGCCGCAGAGATGGCGACCTGTGATGCAGATCTGTCCACGGGTGGAACCATCTGGTCTGCCAAACACTTCGAGATTTTGGGCTACGCTCCAGCTACTGATGGCGCAGCTACCCTCGAGATGGCGATGAGCCTCGTCCATCCCGACGATCGCGCAGCGGTGATGCAGGCGTGGGAAACTGCCCAGCGGGATCGATCGATCTTTCGCAGCGAAAATCGGTTCGTTCGCGCCGACACTGGAGCAGTCGTGTGGCTAGCCGCAACCGGAAGATTCCTCGACAACCAGGCGGGGGAAGCCATGCGGTTTATCGGGGTGCTGTTCGATATATCCCTTCGCAAACAAACCGAAATTGCTTTGGTCGAAAGTCAGCAATTCGTGGAAAATGTCGCCAATACTATGCCAGGGATGCTGTACGTCTACGATCTCATCGAGCAACGCAACATCTATAGCAATCGCCACTCCCTAGAACTGCTAGGCTATACGCCAGAGCAACTAGAAGAGCTGGGGACAGACATCACGCCGAGTATCGTGCATCCAGACGATCTGCCCCGCGCAATGGCGTATCAGGCCCAATTCAATACGGCTCTCCCTGGCGAAGTGCTGGAGATCGAATACCGAGTGCAACAGGCAAATGATGAATGGTGCTGGCTACTCAGTTGTAGCACTGTATTTAACACCACGCCAGCGGGAGATGTCCGACAGATTTTAGGAGTATCGATCGATATTACCGATCGTAAACAGGCAGAAGCCGCCCTGCAAGAGAGCCAGAAATTCGTGCAAAAGCTCACCGAAACCTTGCCTGGGATGGTGTATGTCTACGATACG
>NZ_JANPLS010000506.1:0-4788 GCF_031422475.1 Chamaesiphon sp. VAR_48_metabat_403 | reverse complement strand
TCTTGGCGTTTTTATTCGGGGGTTCCCCCCGAATAAAAACGCCGCAGAATAAAAAACCGACAAGACAGCGGCTCGCGCACGCCTCTGTTTCCCGACGGTATAGCGAGACAGCGACGCATCGAACGGGAGGGAACCTCCCGTTTGTGTGCGTCAAGACAAGACATTGCCCCTACCTCAATAGCACTCAATGGAACCGTTTGGAATTATGCCACAGCAACGAAAATGCAACAGAGACTTTTGCTGAAATTGCCTGGTTTGCGCCAATTATTGGGCTATCAGAAATCGTGGTTGCGGGGAGATCTGCTTGCAGGCATCACCGTTGCGGCTTACTTGATTCCACAATGTATGGCGTATGGAGAATTGGTGGGTGTTGCGCCTGTCGTCGGACTATGGACGATCCTGCCTGCGCTGTTTGGCTATGCCTTATTTGGCTCATCGCGCCAGCTTTCGGTGGGACCAGAATCAACTACTGCGGTGATGACGGCAGCGGCGATTTCGCCATTGCTGCTGGCGGATGGGAGTAACTATGGGGTGCTGACGGCTACGCTGGCAATATTAGTCGGGGCTGTTTGCTGTGTTGGGTATATTGCTAGATTGGGCTTTCTAGCAAATTTGCTCTCCAAGCCGATTCTAGTCGGCTACATGGCAGGTGTCGCGGTCATCATGATAACCGGACAATTGGGCAAAATTAGCGGGATTTCCATTCCCGGTGCCACTGTATTCGCCCAAGTGAGCCAATTTATCCAACAGATCGACTTGATTCATTGGCCAACCCTGATTTTAGCGGGATTGGGGTTAGGCTTTCTAGTGGCGATCGGACATCGTTTCCCCACAGCACCCGCACCGTTACTGGCAGTACTAATCGGTACTGCTGCGGTCGCGATCTTCGATCTCCAGGGGCGTGGTATTGCGGTTGTGGGCGCAATCCCAGCAGGTTTGCCCCAATTTATCGTTCCTAGCTTCCCCACCCAGCTCCCCGCCCTGTTAGCCTCCGCTCTGGGGATTGCGATCGTCGGTTATTCGGATAATGTGCTAACTGCTCGATCGTTTGCCGCGCGTCACCACGACAAGATCGATGCCAACCAAGAATTACTCGCGCTGGGAGTGGCAAATTTAGGGGCGGGATTGGTGCAGGGATTTCCAGTCAGTAGTAGTGGTTCTCGCACGGTAATTGGGGATAGTTTGGGTAGCAAAACTCAGCTTTTTTCACTGGTAGCGATGGGGGTAGTAATTTCGGTGTTGCTGTGGTTGCGCCCAGTGTTGTCGTTATTTCCGAAAGCGGCGTTGGGTGCAATCGTGATTTTTGCGGCGTTTAAATTGATTGAAATTCCCGAATTTATCCGTTTATATCGGTTTCGTCGCAGTGAGTTTTTTCTAGCAATTATTACTACCTTTGGCGTGTTAGTTACCGATATTTTAGCGGGTGTAGCGATCGCGGTAGGTTTATCGGTAATTGAATTATTATCGCGACTAGCTCATCCCCATGATGCCGTGGAAGGAACGGTACCAAATCTGCCAGGACTGCACGATATCGACGATTGGGAAGGCGCGACGACAATTCCAGGATTAGTAATTTATCGCTACGATGCGCCGTTGTGTTTTGCTAATGCTGAAGATTTTAAGTATCGGGCAATGAGCGCGATCGAATCGGAAGTTACGCCTGTAGAATGGTTTGTCCTTAATACCGAAGCGATCGTCGAAATTGATATCACGGCGATGGATATGTTGGAGGAGTTATATGATGAATTAGCGGCTAGAGGAATTACCTTGGCAATGGCACGAGTCAAACAAGATCTCTACGCTCAATTAAAGCGATCGCCACTCCTCCACAAAATTACTGAGAAGCGAATTTATCTCACCTTACATACGATGATTATCGGCTTTGAGTCTCGATCGAAATTAGCCAGATCGAGCGGACATTTGTAAAGTTATAATCGTTAGATAATACGCCTAGCATTCTCATGTATGACATCTTATCTTTTGTGTAGAGATCGATTTAATTTCGGATCTCGATCTATGTCGATCTCTATCTTTGCATTACCCCAACAATCCAAGTACTAATCGCTGTAAACTATGCTTGGACGGTATTTTAGTAAAGTTACGACTTTATATCCCGATCGACACAAACGAGCAAAAGCCGCTAGCTTAGATAGAGATTTAGATAGACCTGGATCGCCCAAAGTCTTTACTTTTCATTTCAAAGCCTTACTAGACGAGATGTTGCAAGGATATTTGTTCGATTTACGACCATAAACACAGTTTAACTTTATCTTTAAGTCTATCTTTGTTTTTTAACCCTATCTAAGTCTATCTTGCCTAGTGGGGCCAGCACAAATCACGCTTCAAGATACTCGAAGCTCGGCTCAGTCGCAAAAACCAGGAAATCAGGAGTAAATTTGCTCCCTCAATCAGTAAAATAAATACAATAGGTACTCAGATCGTAGAGGCTGCCCTCTCCACATAAAAAAGGTGCTTTAGCTCCAGTATTCTAAATGAGTTGGTAGATATCCTCATTGCCCTCAAAATTAGAACCATAACAAACTTGCAGTCGGGCATAGTTAAGCTGATAAAGCTGACTCACAAAAGTTCTTCAAGCTGCAAGATGTCATAAATCTGGCTTGCACCCCAATGCTTGCCACCAGCAGCCAGACAAGTTTCGATCGCGGTTTGTAAGTCTGGATCTGAGTCAATTCTGCCAGTGCCACGACGATGACCAGATTTCGGCTTTTGACTGCTCGCGCACAACCGTCAGATTGTATTCCCGCTCGTATTTTGGCAACTCTAGAACCTCAATGAATTGCTCCAGATCTACCACCATCGACTGTCGCACATAGCGAAGCTTGCGCGCCGCCTCGGCGGTCGAAAGCATCCAGTGACATTATCGGTTCCTGCTCTGGACGAAACAGATATTCAATCTCTGATAGTTGCATCGCCGAGCGAGCGGCATAAATTTCACCCAGCCTACGGATTGCTTCTCCTGCTGCTTCTAGCTTGTCATTCGATGGTAATTGCTCGACCGCCGAGGCGGCGCGCAAGCTTCGCATGAATCGGTGAATCTTCCCTGTTCTCCCGCCACACATGAAGAATCCCATACTTCACATCGGGAGCGGAAACTTGATGATTGGTTTCGATTCGTTTACGCGATCGTTTCTGATTGATTCGATCGCGATTATTGATATAGAAGCGTCTGGCGGTACAGAGTTTATCATCCCAACAATTAGGGTGTTTGGCTCTAGCTTCGACTGGAGAAAGTGGCGCACATCGTTTACATTTTTCTGGTGTTTGTTTTGCCATCACTGTAAATTAAAGCCTGATATCTTGCAAATCGATCGCCTTATTCTTCACTCTCCCGCCGTCGGAGGCTCTGTTTCAAGTTCTTAATTACCGCCGGATGCTAATTGAGGCGAAGTTAGCCCCCAGCACGATTAATGTGCGATTATCCGCACTCAAATCACTCGTTGATTACGCTCGGAAAATGGGTGAATGTGCCTTTTCTCTCGATGATGTGCCTAAGCTCAAAACGGAGAATTACCGCGACACTACGGGGATTGATGCTGAGGTGTTTAAGAGTGTAATCAAATTAGCTGATGTGAATACGGTGAGTGGTGCTAGAGATTATGCAATTCTGCGGCTACTCTGGGACAATGCACTACGGCGGGGCGAGGTGTGCAGTCTAGATGTTAGAGATTTCTCTGCGTCGGGGCGCAAATTAATGATTTTAGGCAAAGGTAAAATCTCTAAAATTTCGATCGATCTCAGTAGTGGGGCGCGTGCTGCGATTTCACACTGGCTGGAATTGCGACGAGCGACCGTCTTGGCGAACGCCACGATGGTCGGCTCGTCAAGAGAGCGCGGCAGGTATAGTGATGACGATCCGATGTTTATTATCAGTTTGAGTCGCAATCAACCAGGTCATCGGCTGGGTGGGTCAGCGATCTATGCGATCGTCAGGCAGTACTGTCAGGAGCAGGCGGTCGAGAAAATTATGTCACCTCATCGTCTAAGGCATAGCATAGTGCGCTTACGGCTCACCTTAATGCTTCAGATGGGAATATTCGGGCAGCTCAAGCATTGAGTCGCCATGCAGATCTCAAAACGCTGTCGCTCTACGATGATAATCGCCACCAGCATCAAAAAGGAGCCACTGAGCTGTTGGGTAGTCTACTTGATGAGTGAATGGCGAAAGATAGAGTTCCGTCGAAATAGCTCGAGATCTGGATCTATTTCGATCTCTACAATCGCGTTACAAAGTCTTACTCCCAGAGTACCCCGCGCAGCTTGAAAAATTCAGCTCGATCCTCTGTCCCATTATCCGATCGGACGATGACTGACTCGCCCCTCTATTGATATATCTGTACGAGGATCTTCTTACGCTCACTTTCGATCGCGTCAACCAGTCGCTTCGCGATCGTCCCCATCTACTTTTTCTGGCGATCGCCCGGATTTTTGGCAATTCTAAAAAAACACGGAAAATAAGTGTTTATTTTTTATATCTATGAATTATTTGCAGAAATAATTAAATACTTTAAAAGCTGTGCGTATATTTTAAACGTATTTATAAAAAATAAATATAGATTAAAATCATATTTCCGCATAATTTTAATACTGCGCTGGATGATTGAGGTAGGATTCCTGCTTCGTCCTCCCCAACCTAAAAATCAGAACTCATTACCAATTGCGTAATCTTCAAAATGCAAATGTTACATAACTAGCGATCGAGGTGAGATCGCGATGATTTATAAAATGTGCCTACTTCGATCGCCATGAGATCGCCAATTGAGAGCTTTA
>NZ_JANPLS010000505.1:0-2718 GCF_031422475.1 Chamaesiphon sp. VAR_48_metabat_403 | reverse complement strand
TCTGTGTCACTTTTAATTAGGTTTTAGGTTTTAGGCTTTAGGCTTTAGGTTTTAGGATTTTGGGCTGCAAGCATTTGGCTAAATCCCTATCCACTATCCACTATCTCAAAATTTTACCAATCGTGGCTACTAATTCGGGGCTATTACCGCTCGGTTCGCCTAGAATTAATTTTACCTGTGGATATTGCTCTCTTAATTGTGCGATCGATTCGGCGATCGCGTCTGTGATGCCACCTGCAAATAGAAAATAGGGTAAGATGCCAATTTCGGTCGCACCTGCGGCGATCGCGGTGGCGACTCGCTCGGCTAAACTGGGAGACACCGACCAATAAGCAGCCTGAAGATTCAAGTCATGGGCTAATCGCTCGACGATCTGGTTACTGCCAGCGCGACGACTACCATGAGCTAAAATAATACTCCGACTGGGTAATGTCGAACGGTTCCGGGCGAACAAATTGGTAAAATCGGGATTGTCACCCAAAAAAGCAGTAACCACTAATTTTACCTTATTGCCAATTTCACGATCGGCAAGTGCGACCTGGGCGGGAATATCTTCCATGACATGAACGCCAGGGATTAAAAATAATGGGAGCATCACGATCCGATCGGTCCCATTATTTTGACATCGATCGGCAAAATCGCCAATTTGGACGTGTAATGGTGTCGGAGCTAATTCTAATTGCGCTGTCTCGACTAAAATTGGCAATGCGTCAGGCGCGGTTTGTTGCAACCATTCACCTAATTGCCGTGCGATGCTAGCTACCGCCATCTGCGGACGCGGATCGCGACTGCCGTGAGATACTAATAAATAAGCGTCGGACAAGTGACTTGGGTGTAAAAAAGGATCGGATCTTAGTTATAACATTAACCGCGATCGTGGCTTAAATTTTCCGACCGATTTTGCCGAGTTTCCGCTTGAGAGTTGCACCAACTCCCATCGCCAGCCCAATTCCCAACAGATTGCTCGGTTCGGGAACTGCGGTAGAATCGGCGGTAGTGAGAGTAATTCTGGCAATATCTACACTTGCACCAGCCGAAGTCGTACCATCGCCAAAGAAAATAAAATTAGTGTTGTTATAAACATTCCCAAATACTGTATTCGCCGCCGAATAATCTCGCACAAAACCGCCAATGATAGGATTACCCCCACTAGATAGCGTGTAAGTATTTGCCAACAGCGGATTTGAATTGCGGGCAACGGTGAGATCGTATTGAGTTAAACTGCCAAGGATGCCGCCCACGCCTGTAGCTTGCTCGCCAAGACTGTTAAAGTTAGCATCGTTTTGTGAGAAAATATCGGTGTTTCTAAACCCGATCTCGATCCCCTTTTTATCGTTACCTAAAACGATCGCACTAAAGCCAGCCCGGAACGCTCCATTGACACCAGTGTTAGTTTGCGAGTTAATTTTGACGGTAAAGCTCAGTGTATAACCAGCATTATTATCTAATACTAGCGGTGGCAATGAGTTGTTAACTAAACCGCCAGTCAGCGCGTAATTAGAATAACCCGCAAATGTCCCTTCTGGGCGACTCGTATTGAGGGTAGTTACACCCCCAGTCGCGGTTTGCGAACCAGCCCCAACATTAGCAAAACCTAAGTAAGCAGGTGGATTGTATAGATCTGGAGTAACTCCTGAAGCACCATCGTAAAGCGTAATTGTTGCCGCGCTAGCTCGATCGCCATTGCCCATCGTTATTATCCCACCTGCGGCGATTGCGGAAATTAGTCCCCAATAGTTTAGTTTCATACTCTATACCTGCATGTAGTTATAAGATACACTCACACCTATTATGCGCGGACGAGCGAGAAATCTAACTACTTTGAACAAATATTACAGATGGTTGACAGACCGCTCGATCGATCTGAAATCTGCAATCTAATCGTCTAAATGTGCGTAGCGATTGAAGAGAAAATCGAGAGCATAGTTGCGGAGATCGATATAAGTTTGACTTGCCATAATTTTCTCGCGATTGCGGGGACGATCGAAGGGAATATCTAGTACTTCGCCAATTTTAGCAGCAGGGCCATTAGTCATCATCACCAATCGATCGGCCAGATATAATGCTTCGTCGATGTCGTGGGTAATCATTAATACCGTAACACGATGTTCGCTCCAAATCGTCAGGAGTTCGTCTTGTAATTCTTCTTTGGTAATGGCATCGAGGGCACCAAAGGGTTCATCTAAGATTAATACCTGGGGTTTAATTGCTAGGGCGCGGGCGATCGCCACGCGCTGTTTCATCCCGCCAGAGAGTTGTCCGGGCTTTTTGCTGGCAGATTCGGTCAATCCAACCATATTGAGGTGTTCGCGGACGATTTCTTTTTTCTGGGCTTCAGTGTGGGTGGGATAGACGGAATCGACGGCGAGGTAAACGTTATCATAGGCGGTCAGCCAGGGCAGGAGACAGTAGTTTTGGAACACCATCATTCGATCGGGGCCGGGTTCGGTAATCGGCTTGTCCTGGAGCGTTACGGTGCCGCTGGTGGGGGTGTTGAAGCCGGATACCATGTTGAGGAGGGTGGATTTGCCGCAGCCGGAGTGACCGATTAGGCAGATGAATTCACCTTCGTTGACGGCTAAATCGATGCCGTCGAGGATGGTGGCGGGGCCGTTGGCGGTGGGGTAAACTTTGGTGACTCGATCGATGGTGAGGAATGACATATTAGTGTTTTGTGCGGTTATTTTGGGATTAGTCTTTCCGGTTCCCTCCCCTTTG
>NZ_JANPLS010000504.1:0-2249 GCF_031422475.1 Chamaesiphon sp. VAR_48_metabat_403 | reverse complement strand
CCGGTTAATTGGGCGATTTTTTTCACTTGGATTGTCACCCTCGTTCGTCGAGCTGGGTTTCGGACAGTTCCTCAAGCCTTACGTTTATGGGCTAACCAGGTCGATGAGGTTTTTTCTTTTCTTGTATGAAACCACCCTGCCTTTATTAAGGGTTGGGGGGGTAACACCATCTCCAACGAAGCTAGATCTGTAGGTTGGGTTGAAGAATGAAACTAGAGCATACTCAACTCTGAGCTACGGAGATCTACCCACCCCGCCCTACGGGCACCCCTCCGAGGAGGGGATTTTCTATAGTGTCTGGCTTGACTGATTTGTGTCGAGCGTATTAAAACCTAAAATCCAAAATCTACAATGGCATTAATCGTCCAAAAATATGGGGGGACATCGGTTGGCTCCGCCGAGCGGATTCAAGCAGTCGCTAAAAGAGTCGTAGAGACAGTCAAAGCGGGAAACGATTTAGTCGTAGTTGTCTCCGCGATGGGTAAAACCACCGATGGGTTAGTTAAATTAGCCCATGAGTTATCCAGCCAGCCGTCGCGCCGCGAGATGGATATGTTACTATCCACAGGCGAACAGGTTACCATCGCCTTATTGAGTATTGCCATTCAAGAATTAGGACAACCCGCAATCTCGCTCACAGGCGCGCAAGCTGGAATTGAAACCGAAGCCGAGCATACCCGCGCACGAATTTTAGAGATTTCACCCGATCGCGTCGAACGGCACCTGAAAGAAGGTAAAGTCGTGGTAGTGGCTGGATTTCAGGGCGTGAGTGCTACAGGCGATCGGGATATTACCACCCTCGGTAGAGGCGGTTCCGATACCTCCGCCGTGGCTCTGGCTGCCGCTCTGAAAGCTAGTGCCTGCGAGATTTACACCGACGTACCCGGCATTTTAACCACCGATCCGCGCATCGTTCCCGAAGCCAAATTACTCACCGAAATTACCTCCGACGAAATGCTCGAACTCGCCAGCCTGGGGGCGACAGTCTTGCATCCTCGCGCAGTCGAAATCGCCAAAAATTACGGCGTACCCCTAGTAGTGCGATCGAGCTGGACGGACGAGCCAGGTACTTGGGTAATATCGCCAACCACCCGATCGCGCTCCCTGACTAACTTAGAAGTCTCCAACTCCGTCGATGCCGTCGAATTTGCGATCGACCAAGCCAAAATCGCCCTCTTACAAGTACCCGATCGCGCCGGAATTGCCGGACAATTATTTGGGGCATTAGCCCGCGAACGTGTTGATGTCGATCTGATCGTCCAATCGATCCACGAAGGTAACACCAATGACATCGCTTTTACCGTCGATAAACACGCTGCCAGTCGCGCCCAGGCGGTCGCTGAAGCCATCTCGCCCGTCCTGCACGACAATTTTGCCCCCACTCACGATAGCATCCTCGTAGCGGACGATATTGCCAAAGTTAGCATCGTCGGCGCAGGCACGATCGGACGACCGGGAGTAGCCGCCCAAATGTTTAAAACCCTCGCCGAGGCGGGAATTAACATTCAAATGATTTCCACCTCCGAAATCAAAGTCAGTTGCACCATTCCCGCCGCCGACTGCGAGCGAGCGACTGCCGCACTGTGCAACCAGTTTGAAGTTTCGGTATCGACTAACGACCATACTCAGCCCGTTAATGCCCCCGCAGTACGCGGAGTCGCCCTCGATCTCGATCGCGCTAGACTCGCCATTCTCCAAGTTCCCGATCGTCCCGGCATGGCCGCCGAGATTTTTGGCATCTTAGCCACTCATAATATTAGTATGGATGCCATCATTCAATCTCAACGCACCCGCGTTATTAATGGTGTCGCCACCCGCGATATTGCCTGTACGATCGCCCAAGGCGATGCCGCCGATGCCAAACGCTTCCTAGATGCGGCTACCACCCGTCTGGGTTGTGGCGCAGTAGTTGTCGATGAATCGATCTCTAAAGTCAGCATCGTCGGCGCAGGGATGGTCAGCAACCCCGGTGTCGCCGCCCAAATGTTTACCGCTCTAGCCGACGCGGGGATTAATATTCAAATGATTTCCACATCTGAGATTAAAATTAGCTGTGTAGTCGCTCGCGATCGTGGCACCGAAGCAGTTAAAATCATCCATCGGGCGTTTGGGTTAAGTTAGGGGGACTGGGGGACTGGGGGACGGGGAGACGGGGAGACTGGGAGACTGGGAGACTGGGAGTTAGTAGATTTTTAATCCAAAATCCAAAATCCAAAATCCAAAATCATCCTTACTCCCCATCCCCCCGT
>NZ_JANPLS010000503.1:0-8155 GCF_031422475.1 Chamaesiphon sp. VAR_48_metabat_403 | reverse complement strand
TGACATTGAAGCAACCGAATTAGCAGGCATCGATACATTGGTTTGACCAAAGACAGGAGCGTTATTTTCACAGCGTAAAAATGTTTTTACGCTTGCTGATGTTGGCTTAGTCTGTGCCGCTACGCTTTTGACACATGGATCGGCATTTTCGCAGGGATCTGGTGGTGTAGGAGTTGGTGTGGGGCTAGGTATCGGATTTGGACTAGGTGGTACCGGATTACCATCGGGATTCACAGGCGCGGGTAAGCTGGGGTTACTACTTGGCGGCTGCGTTGAGTTTCCTGGTGGGGTATTGTTGCTAGGTGGATTGGTTGAGGTTGGAATGCTGGGAAAACCCGGATCGATTCCGCCTGGTGTACCCGGCGGCACAAAACCACCAGGCGGAAAGCTACCAGAAAAAGGAGTACCAGGCGAACCACCTGGCGGAATTGGAGTTGTGACATCACCGGGATTATTCGGATTATTGGGAAATTCTAGTGGTAGTGGAGCGTTTGGATCGTTGGCAGGGATCGGCGTTACGGGAGGTCTAGGGTTAGCAGGTGGAGCCGCTGGGACTTGTTGGGGTGCGATCGGCGGTGGTGCGGCGGGTGTTGGTTGAGGATTGGGATTTGGATTTGGATTCGGTGCTGGTTGAGGGTTGGGCGGATCGCTCGGTGATGGGAAATCGCCCGGATTTGGGTTTATGGGCGCGGGTGGTGTGGCTGGGGATGGATTGGGGGGGGTTACGGGTTGAGGATTAGGGTTAGGGCTGGGCGTAGGTGTTGGGATCGGAGCTGGTGCCGGAATGGGTGCCGGAATGGGATTTGGTGATGGTGATGGCGATGGCGAGGGCGATGGAGTAGGGAAAGGGAGAGGGGATGGGACGAACGGATTTGGCACCACTGGGGGCGCAGTTTCCGGTGGTGGTGATGGCGAGGGGGATGGAGTGGGACTTGGGGGTGGTGTCGGAGTCGGTAACGGTGGTACTACAGGCGGGGGAATGGGTTCGGGTTCGGGTTCCGGTGGTGGTGGCGGATCTGAAGGGGGAAACGGTTCGGCAGGCGGTGGCTCTGGCTGTGGTTCTGGGGTAGGAATTGGATCTTCTTCAGGCGGTGGCTCTGGCTGTGGTTCTGGGGGTGCTTGCGGGTTGCGGCGAGGAAAAGGAACGATTTGAGGTACTCCACCTGGAAATCGATCGGGTTCTGGCGATGGTGGAAAATCGGGTATTACATCGGGTGGGCTGGGGGCAATTTCGGGCGGCGGTGCGGTGGGCGCGGCTGCACCCTCATTATTTAAGGGGGAGTCTGGGACAAACAGCAAGAAAGAACTAAAATAAGCTAATCCTGGATAATCGAATACTGTGGTGTTTCCATACAAGTCTTCCTGACCTACTCCAATTTGACCTGCGTTTACTACGATGATTTCTCCAAACGGAGCTTTAGCACGCAGTGTCGTTGGTGCTGGGGGATCGTAATTAGTGGTAACTGCCCCCAGCAGGGGGTCGAGTATGCCCGTAGAGGAAAAGAAGAGTCTGTAATTACCCAGCGCGTAGAGATCGGGGCGGGGCGGACTACCGGGGATAATTGTATTTGTCGGACCGTAGTCGGGTTCGGGGGCGGGAGTGAATAGACCTTCCCCAGGTGCGAAAGTAGGCGGCCCAAAAAATGGAAAAAATGGATTCGGGCGCGGCAACCGAGGATCGAACCGAGGGGATAATCCAAAACCCGGCATCGGCGAGGGTAACGGACTATTAGGCGGCGCACCAGGTGGGGGCGGACGAAACGGGACGATATTATTTGCTCCCGGTAGCTGGCTGGGTCTACCGGGAATAAAATTAGATGGCGGTGCGGGTGGCGGCGGCGCGACTGGTGGTACTCGCGCTGGCAGTGGTATCGCTGGCATCGAATTAGTTAGTCTTCATTGAAGCTGTTAATGGTGCGGCGGAAAGCTCCTCAGCATAAAACCATTGTTTCTCATCGCCTACGGCATAATTTGCGGTCAGTACGATCGAGTTGCGTCCGACGTGACGAGTTTTGTTAGTTGCCGCGACGAAATACGTACCAGCCTGAGCCGATCGCTGAGAAAAGTTTTCGCCCTCTACGGCAACTACTGAGGGATTGAGCGTAAACAGGCAGTTACTCGCCCATACCGCTAATTTTTCGAGACTGTTGATGTTACTGGGGATATCGGTCGCAATATTTAGAGCTGTCATGAGATTTTATGGGTAGATTTACTTTTACTGTTCCCACAATCGGCTGACAGGGAACGTTAAACCTATGTCCACTCAAACATTAGGTTTGGTGGACGCTGAATATCTCACCGCCAACGGCGGGTTACAGCGTGGAAAATTTAGGGGGTAAAAGTGGACGCATTCGAGTGGGGATTTATTGCCGCGTTTCAACTCATGACCAAAACTGCGATCGACAAGAGCGCGAGCTTAAAAGTTATGCCGATCGCTGTAATTATCATGTGGTGCGAATTTATAAAGAAGTTGGTTCGGGTGCGAAGAACGATCGGCTGGAGCGTAAGAACATTACCCAACTCGCCAGGGCGCGAGAAATCGATATCGTCTTAGTCTCGGAGTTGACGCGTTGGGGGAGAAGTACGATCGATCTGATCGATTCATTGAATCAGTTGCAATCGTGGGGTGTGAGTCTCATCGCCCAAAATGGGTTTCAGTTCGATTTGAGTACTCCACACGGCAAGATGATCGCCAGCATTATGGCGAGTCTTGCTGAGTTCGAGCGCGACTTGCTCAAAGAGCGGATTAAATCGGGACTGGCTAACGCCAGGGCGAAGGGGAAAACATTCGGTAGACCGCGCGGCGGGAAAATTGCGGACTCTTGCGATCGCATCAATCAACTTAGGGCTGAGGGTGAATCGGTCAGATCGATCGCCAAGCTTGTCGGTTTATCCCCGGCAGCCGTGGGCAAGTGCCCCCGATTGGAGGAACTGCCTGAGGGGATGAATTTTTAATCATCATCGAACATCCCTAAAAATACGCTAATCGAACCGTCGCTAATTTTGACGATCGGCTGTTTCCACGCGATCGTGATGCCATATTTAAAGAGTATTATTCGGATTGGGAACTGATAGCGATAGTTGCGTAACATAAAATGATTGCCCAATGATTAGGGCAATTATAACTAGATCTGTCCGGTCAATTTCTTCATTTTCTCAATTGCGGTATTCCAGTCTTTACCCAAATATGTCGATCGTTTTTTACCCGTCTCTGGATCGTTCCATCGCAGATATAAATAATCGTTGCCCTTGATGGTTTTAATTTCGATACTTCCATACATCCCGGCATCCCACGCGGCTTGTTTGGTGGCGGTTAATTTGGCATAGTCGATCGATTCTTTTAGGGATTTTCGTACCCTAACCACGGGGGCGGTTAGGGTATTTTGTGCCCTAAGCGGCGCGGCTATTTCGCGGTGTACCGTGGGCGGTTGTGGGGATAGGGATGAGATTGTCAGTTGTTGGCTTTTGGGCTTCTCCTTGAGAATGGGACGCGGACAAATTAGGTAATTTCGCATCGGTTGGTACTCCGATTTTGATGGCTTTGCGGATTGCTTTATTGTAATCCTTTGCCAGATATAGAGAGCGTTTTTTACCCCGATTATCGTAGTAACGCCAGTACCAATACTGATGGTCTTTAATCCATTTTTGCTCGAAGCCGCCGATGGGTGGCTGCCAATTATCCGAGTTAGGGACTAAAGAAATCTCAGTCCCTAACTTTTGAATGGGAGAGTTAGGGACTAAGAAAATCTCAGTCCCTAACTCGTCATAATCCCAGTCCCCAACGGGAAAATCGTAAGCATCTAACTCAGCGATTAAACTGAGTTGCAACGGACTAGAGTTTGTCATGATAGAAGTAATAGTTAATCGTCCCAACCCCAGATCGCACATCTGGGGTTTTTGAGTTAGTTTTGGTCGGATGAGTCTTCGAGGTCGGTGGGCTTGTCGGGTCTAAAGCATTCGATGATCTCGATGATGTCGATCTGACAGAATTCTGATATCTTGATCAGCTTCTCTATTGGTGCGTTGCCCGTCCATCTTGTCATAGTGTTCTGATTGACTCCGATCGCTTCTGCTACGGCTCCCAGTCGAAACCCACGCCGCCTAATTAATTCATTCAAACGTTTACCTCCATTGCTCATCAGCCGATTTGGCTATATCAATTATATCGCATTTCTACGAATTAGTAGAAATATTTCTACTAATTCGTAGGATTATGTTATAGTACTGATATTGCCAGCCTCAATTAGTTGTTTCTCACTCCTAATTGTCGGTCTGAAGGTACCCAGTACCGCAACTGCTAACGATAGCGGTATTTTTACATTTACCGCTATTCGTGGCGGCTAGGCAGATTTAAACGTTGGGTGACTGCTCTATTAATGAATGGTTAAATTAATCGAACCTGAATAATTAGCTATCCCAACGCGATCGATTTCCCTTATCGCCCCCACGCCTGGGGCTTACTTACCATGACCGAAAATCACGATGATGTCCTCTCGCTGACATCGCCGATCGCCAAAGAAGAAGCTTTCAGAGTCCACGCTCAAGCGATCGATTACCATTTAACTGAGTTAATCGCCGACATCCATCTGGCTGGCGATTCTACTGGACACGATGCGATCGCACATGCACTCGGTTTACTGGGTACCTGTCACTCGCTGATGGGTTACCTAATGTGTCATCTCGATCGCTTGATGGATGAGAAAAAATACAGCCGATCGAAGAATTAAACCACTATGCACAAAACAACAGCCAATCACCAATTAGGCAAAATCGTCACGGCTTTGAACGGTCACATTTGGCTACTTCATACCTGCAACCACTCTGATAACAATAGCTGTTTACCCCATCACGTTCGCGATCGCATCAGTGAGGCAATGGTTGGAGATATCGAGCAAATTATCACCGATATCGGCTGCTTACAAAGCGCGATCGCTAAAAATCTAGACAATGAAGATAAGGAAGATCCAATCCCTTTTTAATATGAATAAAAATCTAATTAAGCGACATACGCAAATAGCGATCGGGTTGCTTGCCAGCACTACCCCCAATCGCTATGGTAACGGAAAAGTCAATCACGCTCACCGCAATTACATCAACCAAACTATCAACGATTTACTGGAGATAATTTTGATGGAACTTGAAGAAAGTGATGTTCTAATTATACCTAAAAACTCCGATAATCTCAATCCGCCTGATGAGTCATAATGTGACGAAACACCCCGCCGGGGGTGTCGCGGGGGTAATTGCCCGTCAAGTTAGGTAGGGGCTTTTTAGAAGATTCCAGCCGTTTGGCTTAATAGCAATCTCCAGCCCTTATCATCCTTGCTTGTAATCTAGCTACTTAGGTTTTACTAATCGAGTTCAGACCCTAACGGGTCTAATTAATTCATCGCCAGACCTTGCCGGATTACATTTTTAACTAGCCCTAAAAATCGAATAATCACTATGACTAAAATTCTCGGCATCGATATCGGTGCTAAATTTGTCGTGGCGTTTAGTTTGTCAAGTTTACCAGTAGGCATGTCCTACCCAGACTTCTACAAACGGAACGCTAAAGTTTCCATATCTAAAATTAGAATGGACAATTCAAAAGAAGGATCGAGCGTGAATTTACGCGATGCGATCGCATTACTTGAAGAACTCAAACCTGACGCGATCGTCATGGAACCCACGGGGGTCTGGTATTCCCGGCTGTGGGCTGAAATAGCCGAACATTTGAATATTGAGGTTAAGTGGATCGGACACGGCGATCTCGCTCACAATCGCGGCGCGTATGGCTTTAAGGATAAAGACGATCGGACTGATGCCTTTTGTCTGGCGGTGAGTTATTTCGATCCGATCTTCAACGCGCGCAATTCGTGGTTATTCTGGCGAACTGGCGCGATCTCCCAGGTGAACGATAGGCTTTTGGAAATCAAGAGCCTGGAGTCAACGACTAAAATTCTGACTCAACAAATCCGCCAGCGGCTGAAATATGAGTTCCCAGAAATTGCCGATCGCGCGATTACTAACGGTCGCACCAAAGATGGCTTTACAGCTTGGATCGGCTGGCTGGCTGGCATTCACAATTATAAGCGGATCGAAAATGAGTACGCTAAATCGATCGCGACCGAGCTATCGATCGAACTCTCCCAATACACCCGCGATCATGCAGCCGCCATCGCTGGCAATGAAATTCGGGAAGTCAGATTAAAATCCGATCTATGCGATCGGTTACTCGATCAGTCATTCGATCGCTATCGGGAAACATTAGAGTTATTCGGCTTTGGGTCTGTGATGCAAGCGACGATCCTCACAAACGTCTACCCCTTTGAGAAATTTTTACTTTCTGGGGCACCGCATGTCGAACGATATGAAGACGATCGCGGTAAACACAAAAAAAATATGTCCCTGTCGGGTTTTCAGATCTCGCTAGGGATGGGTAAACGCTTAATAGAGTCTGGTTCGAGCAGCGCATTAATATATTCGGGTTCGTCATTTGCGAGAAAGATGCTCTACTGCTGGATTACAACTAATGTACTACCTGAGAAAATGTCGGAAAGTTGGCTAGTTAGCGAGTTAGATAAACGCGCTCTATCTAACGCTAAACCTGCTCTAACAGTGGCTCAACTACGGACGCGGTGGAAAGAGACTAAGGGGACGAATAAAGACCGTCACATGGCTGGCGTTCGCTCTGCTATGACGCTCGGATATCGGGTGACTCGGTTGCTCTATGACGAACTGTTAAAAACAGTTACATCTTAATCGATTGCACCCATAAGATGAGCTTTTGTGACTAGGAACACCAAATGCTTTTGACAGGTGTCTGTCTCCGTGGTAGGATTGTAGATTGTGTTAACTTTATTCAGATAGACTAGCAATAACCCTTGGCTAACGTAGTCGTAATTGGTGCCCAGTGGGGCGATGAAGGAAAAGGAAAAATCACTGACTTACTAAGTAAGTCGGCAGATGTGGTCGTGCGTTACCAAGGGGGTGTCAACGCTGGTCACACTGTAGTCGTGCAGGGTCAAACCTTTAAACTGCACTTAATTCCTTCCGGGATTTTGTATCCCGAAACTAAATGTATCATTGGCTGTGGGACAGTCATTGACCCCAAAGTATTGATCGAAGAACTGGATCGACTTGTCGAACTAAACATCCCTACCGACAAGCTCTTAATTTCCCAGACAGCTCATGTAACGATGCCTTATCATCGATCGATCGATGTGGCATCCGAAGAACTCAGAGGTGTTCATAAAATCGGTACGACCGGACGCGGAATTGGGCCGACTTATATGGATAAGTCCGACCGGATTGGCGTGCGGGTGCAAGATTTAATGGATGCGGATGCCTTCCGCGAGCAAATGATCTGGACGATCGCCCAAAAAAATGAGATTCTAGAAAAGCTTTATAATCTACCACCACTAGATCCAGAGCAGGTAGTTACCGAATATTTGGGATACGCCGAGCGGTTGCGCCCACATATCGTCAACACCTCAATCGAAATATACGATGCGGTGCGCCGCCGTCGCAATATCTTATTTGAAGGTGCTCAGGGGACGCTACTCGACCTCGATCACGGTACCTACCCTTATGTTACATCTTCTAACCCGATCGCGGGTGGAGCTTGTATCGGTACTGGCATCGGCCCAACGACGATCGATCGGGTGATTGGTGTTGCCAAAGCTTATACTACTCGTGTAGGTGAAGGCCCTTTCCCAACCGAGCTGGATGATATCAGTGGCGATATCTTAGGCGAACGCGGTGCTGAATTTGGCACCACTACCGGACGAAAGCGTCGCTGCGGCTGGTTTGACGGCGTAATCGGTCGTTATGCCGTCCGGATTAATGGGATGGATTGCATGGCAATTACCAAGCTGGATGTCTTGGATGAATTCGATGAAATTCAAGTCTGTATCGCTTACGAAATTAATGGTAAGCGCACCACCGACTTCCCCGACTCCGCGCGCGATTTTGCCAAGTGCGTTCCCGTTTACAAAACACTCCCTGGTTGGAAACAGAATACCGCAGATTGTCGATCGCTTGAAGATCTTCCCAAAGCTGCTTTAGACTATCTCAAGTTTTTAGCTGACTTAATGGAAGTGCCAATTTCGATCGTCTCATTAGGCCCCAGTCGCGACCAAACGATTATTGTTGAAGATCCGATTCACGGGCC
>NZ_JANPLS010000502.1:0-4204 GCF_031422475.1 Chamaesiphon sp. VAR_48_metabat_403 | reverse complement strand
TGGCGATCGCTCTGAGTAAGGAGGGGAAATTACTCTATTCTGCCAGCAAGGATCGCACGATTAAGGAGTGGGATCTGACAACTGGGAAATGTTTGAGATCGATCGATACTCGACTCTGTGCAGGTGCCAATATTACCAATGTCAAAGGCTTAACCGATGCTCAAATTGCTTCCCTGATTGCTTTGGGTGCGATCGATCGTAATAGAAAATGAAGCTCGATTCGATCGGTGTGGGGATGGGTGGAGGTGCGAATCGAGGGTGGTTGGATTAGTATCGATTACTGCCCTCAAATGAATTAGTTGCTCAGAGCGAAAGTACATTTCAATGGACTAAGTGCAATTTTGTAGTTCTCTTGAGAAAAATTGCAATACGATCGCCAAGCTTGAGTTCATGGCGGTGCTAGAGCAGAGCAGCTTGTTTACTTGCGTTTATTTCGTTTGGACTGTAAATTAGAAATATCAGCCCCAATCGTCATACAAACCTATGGTGCTAACAACCAGTTATCATTTCTCCGCGCCACCCACAGTCGAAGATACT
Organism: Chamaesiphon sp. VAR_48_metabat_403; assembly: GCF_031422475.1. NCBI lineage: Bacteria > Bacillati > Cyanobacteriota > Cyanophyceae > Gomontiellales > Chamaesiphonaceae > Chamaesiphon > Chamaesiphon sp. VAR_48_metabat_403. The sequence continues at coordinate 3,667 of NZ_JANPLS010000502.1, read as the reverse complement.
CAACTATCTGCCCTTAGTAGCCATCTCTTAGCTCAATCCCTACAAACCGCAGGATCTAGCCACCACATTAAAGTTGTCGATCGAGATGGGAGCGAGCAAAATGTGGTAATTCCAGCTTTAGCAATTAACTTATTAGTGGAGATTTTGACCCAAATATCTCAGGGTAATACTGTTAGCATTATGCCCGTTCAAGCAGAATTAACAACTCAGGAAGCCGCAAATTTATTAAATATTTCCCGTCCTCATCTGATTAAATTAATCGATCGAGGCGATCTGCCCTGTCGCAAAGTAGGTAAACATCGACGCATATTATCTACCGATTTAGTTGTTTACAAACAGCAAAAATATCGACTACGTGCGGCTGCTTTAGATGAATTAGCAGCATTATCCCAAGAGCTAGATATGGGATATTAATGAATACAACCGATCGGGCAATCGCCATCTATGATGCCTGCGTTCTCTATCCAGCACCATTACGCGATCTACTCATGCAGCTAGCTATGAGCGAATTATTTAGTGCGAGATGGACTACCCAGATTCATGATGAGTGGATGCGAAATGTCCATACGAATCGTACGGATATAACTTGGAAGAAACTGATTCGGGTTAGGGATTTGATGAATAGCCATGTTGAAGAATCTTTGGTCGATGGCTACGAACATTTGATTCCGATTTTAGATCTGCCAGATCCAGCCGATCGACATGTATTGGCAGCCGCAATTATCGCTAGAGCAGATCTAATTGTGACCTTCAATTTAAAAGATTTTCCTGCAAATAAATTAGAACAGTACTCGATCGAGGCAATCCATCCAGATGATTTTGTTGCTGACCTAATTCTACTGCATCCGCAAGCAGTGGCTGATGCGGTCGAGTGCTGTCGGCAACGATTGCGAAACCCACCTAAATCTGTCGATGAATTTCTAGAAATATTGCTCAGACAAGGTTTAAATCGATCGTGTAGTTTGTTGCGTCAAAATATTTAAACGCTCTAACACGATCCGATCGAGACTATTTCATTTCAAACTATCCGCATCGATACCCAATTCTTGCAACTTAGCCAATAACTATACTCTTTTGTCTGTGTCATTGCCCTTCAATCTAATGTCCGATGACAACTTTATTTCGATCGCCTACAGCCGTGTATCCTGTTAATGACGGTATCGAGTTTAATTAACATGGAATTTTGGGATCGGGTTTTAGATCTGGCTGCTACTACGGCGCAGAGAGTCGGCGCGCAATTTTTACTAGATTTCGGGCGCGTGCAGGGGTTAGAAAAAGATGATGGGAGTTTGGTGACTCAATCCGATCGATGGGCGGATCATGAGATTCGATCGAGTATTGCTAAAGTTTTTCCCGATCATGCCATTCTCAGTGAAGAGAACGAGCATGAATTCACCGCTGCAACATGGACGTGGGTTATCGATCCGTTAGATGGAACGACCAATTTTACGCGGGGGATTCCGTTGTGGGGGATCTCGATCGGGTTACTCTACAATGGTGAGCCAGTATTTGGCTATGTCTATTTTCCGCCTGTGAATCAAACATTCTACGGTTATTGGGCGGGAAATACGGGTTTAGAACTGCCGACGGGAGCGTATCTAAACGGTAATCCGATTCAGATTAGTCAGGATCTACCCAGTCAAAATCATTTTTTCAGTTTGTGCGCCCGCAGTCTCCAGATCTGGAAACCGGGATTTCCTTGCAAAATTCGGATGTTGGGGGTGGCTACTTACAATTTTCTGGCGGTTGCTGCTGGATCGAGTTTGGGTGGGGTGGAAGCAACACCCAAAATCTGGGATTTAGCAGCGGTGTGGGCGATTCTACATGCTGCTGGAGGGCGATGGTACTCATTGAGAGCCGAACCAACTTTCCCAGCGGTTGTAGGGCGAAATTACGGCAACTATGCAATGCCGAGCCTAATTGTCAATCGTGCGGAGTTTGCAGATTTGCTGTTACCCCAGATGACATCGATTTGGAAGTAATCGGGATACCACCGAGGAATTTTCACGATCGAAATCGAGCAGCTCGCGGGAATGGAGCTGATGGTGGTTTTTAAAAATAAAACTGTTTCAACCCGCATTCTATCGTCAACATTTCGATCGATCTACTCGAAATAGTGCGAGAGTTTTCGCAGCAGAATTACCAGATCCGATTACCACCAGGGAACCAAGGCGCGCGAACCGCAAAATCCCAAATCCCCAGATTAGCTGTCAGGATGTTGAGAGAAATACTGGCATCGCTGTTTCTCCCACATTCCCCACTTGCTCTTATTCGGTTTCAGTAGGTGCCGCTGTCGCCGTGGCTTTTGCCAGATCGCGTTTCTCGCGTTTTTTGCGTTCGGCTTCGGCTAAATCTGCCATAACTGCTTCCATTTGGACGAGTTTATCCAAATTACTACGATAGGTATCTAAATCTTTTTGGACTTTATCGGTAGGTAAGTGCATCGCTTCGCCAATCTGTAAGATTGCTGCTTCGCGTTTTTTCTCATCTTTGAGGATGGCTGGTGCGGCTTGTTCGAGAATTGTAAATAAGCCGATGCCAAATAACCGACTGTACTTAAATTTAGGATTACTCGCAATCGAATCGATCGTACTAGCTATTTGCGCTCCAGTACCATTCGCCTCTGGGTGCGCCAACCAACTGACGATATCTTGCTCTTGCATACTGCTAGCAAATTCTGAGACTCCAGTCGCATCGGTGCGGTATTGTTGAGCGTTACCACCCATCGATTCACACAACGCAACGAAGATCGATTGTTTATCGCTTTCGGGACGATAACTCGTCATAAACCGATCGAAGCTACTGACTACACCCAAAGCGTAAATTGGATTGTAGGCAAAATCAACATTAGTCGAAAGCAAATGCATTTCAACCATTAATTCTTCTACTACCCGCCGATAAATCGAATTAATCGGGCGGGTATGTTGAGAGTAGAAATTACGCTTGGTATCGGAGACAGTACTCAGGTTATTCACCGGGATATATAAGAAGTGTGGTTAACAATACTTAATTATCATCGATCGGTTACCCAATACGCAAAGATCGCAATCCCCAGATCGAGCGCATAATGCCTCAAAAGCTTATCCTGTAGCTGCAATCGGCAATTAATAGCAACCTGAAATCGATCGAATCGAAATCTTTACGATCTTATACGGATACATTTTAATCTACCGCCGAGGCATTCTGATAAAAGAACGATTATTTAGCTGTAGGAAGCAAGGTTGATATGGCTCGAAATTTGAATGTGGCAGTTTGGTTGTTATGCGGCACAATGACGCTCGCTACCATTTGTGAGTCTCGTCCTACCTATGCTTATACCATCGATCCGATCGAGAATCAAACAGCGGTACAAATCGATGCTGTCGATGCTGGCAAGCAATATCAGCAAGGTATCACCGCTGCTGCTGCGGGTAATTTTACGCAGGCGATATCGAGTTTCAATCGGGCGATTACTTTAAATCCTCAATATTTTGCCGCTTATATCGAGCGCGGTAATGTTAAAGACGGCATGGGCGATTTCGCAGGTGCGATCGCCGATTATACTACAGCAATCTCGATCGAACCCAAATCGGCAATCGCTTATTATAATCGTGCCACCGTATTGAGTAAAAGCAACCGTCATCCAGCCGCTATCGCCGACTACGATAAAGCCGTTTCGATCGATCCT
>NZ_JANPLS010000501.1:0-5957 GCF_031422475.1 Chamaesiphon sp. VAR_48_metabat_403 | reverse complement strand
GTCTAGCCGACTTGTGTGTACACCGTAGCTTTCCAAGGGGGTTGGGGGATTTACACCTCGAAACGAAGTCCAATCGACTTGTGTACACACCGTAGCCTTAGAAAGGGGGGTTGGGGGGGTAAACCAGTCAAATTGGTAAGCTGTTCCTGAAGAAGAAACTGACTTTACTCTCGATTATTCAAGATTTGCAACACATTACCAGTTCCACCCGCAGTAGACTCACAAGGATTGGCGGAGACAGAACTAGCATTACCAGCCGAGCGAATTGGCTCAGTAGTGAGATTAGCCGCTACAGTAGTAGAGCTAGGAGTGCAATTATCTTTCGATGTCTTAGGTCTTGAAGCTTGTGTATCGGTGTTTGATGTTTGCCCACCATCTGTATTGTCAACTGGTGGTTTCGGCTGACGAGCGACAGATGTGACCCCAAATCCGGTAGCGGGATTGTCATTTTGGTCTCTAAATGCCCTGTCTTGGAAGACAACTCGAAAGGGTGAATTGAAATTACGAGAGATAATCGCGCCGACAGTACCACTTGCATCTTCAGAGAAAGTAAATGGTTGAGTGAGATTTACTTTTAATGAAACTGCTTGTTTTGGATCTGATTGGCCTCCGTTGGGATCGGGTACGATAGCACCTCCCACCGCAAATGATGTTCCTTGGTGTTTAATATTGATTTTGCCACTTAGCAGTGGCGAAGTGTTATCTACACCCTCCGCTGCACTTGCAATACTTACGGTATTATCTGGACTGACGTTACTTACCGTGGGAATAAATCCGACAACTCGAAACAAACCGCCAGCGTCAACCGTAATATCCCCACCTGGAGTAGCACTAGTATCGATGCCATTAACGATAATATCCCCAGATTGAGTACTCAGAAATAAGTTACCGCCAGCCGTAGTGAGGGTTTTGGTGATAATCTCGCCACTAGAGATCGATCGATTAGCAATTAATGGATTATCGCTAACGAGTTTGACTACACCATTTTCGAGTTTGACTCCGACTGCTTCGGTTTTGAGATTATTATCGCTACCTGTCAAAAGTTTGGCAAGCGTTACGCGGGCAGAAGTTGAGTTAATGGCATCGATATTTGTCTTGTCGGCGATCGGTAAATCTAAACTCAGAATACTACCATCAGCCTTAATCTGGACGTATTTGCCGCTGGGAGCGGTTGCGATCGAGATCTTTCCACCATTAGTCTTAATATCGCCAGTACTAATAACTGTCCCACCAACTAAAGTAATACTCTGTCCGGCTTTAGTTGTCAGATTAGCAGCATTGAAAATACTCCCTGGTGTATTGGTAAATGCAAAATCGATCGGTTGAGTCGGATCGATCGCGGGATAATTAGTACCACCCAACGCATTAAACCACTCCCCATTTCCAAACCGGATCGCTCTGGCGGTTGTGGCGGTAAAAGCACCATTGATATCTAATCTAGCCGCGTTCCCAAATATCATCCCGGCGGGATTTAGTAAATACAAATTCACCGTACTGGCGGTACTGCCACCATTTACTTGAATCGTGCCATTAATAGTCGAAGGTTGTCCGCTATTTATCCGACCGAGGATATTTTGAATCCCTGGATCGGATTTAAAATTGGCGGTTTGACCGTTATCAATATTGAATGTTGTAAAGTTATGGAATAAATTAGTCCCCGATGGCTTGCCGCCATTAATATCGGTGGTGTTAGCTGCTGCCCCTGGATCGAGTCTAGTAATATTGCTCTCAGGTACAATTTGTGCCGATCCAGGGATGGCTAGTCCCCAGCACACTCCTAAAATTGCCATTAGAGATCCGATCGCAAATCTCGCGCTAGAAGCCGCATTGAACGTAAATATTGGCTGGAGTCGGACTGGGATAATTGCCATGACTGATAAACCTATCTATGGGTTAGTTTCTGTTATTTAAAATCTGTAAAATGCTACTAGCACTACCTGTAATTGTCTGACAAGGATCTCCTGTATTCGGACTAGAAGTACCCGCAGCGCGAGTCGGATCGGTCGTTGGATTGGCTGCTACGGAAGTGGAGTTAGGCGTACAATCCTGTTTTGATTTTTGTCTTGATGCCTGTAAGTCTGGATTACTTGTTTTTCCACCTGTTCCGCCACCGTCTGTTCCGCCACCATCTGTTCCGCCACCATCTGTTCCGCCGCCACCTGTTCCAGTAGCAACACGGGTAGGAGAACTAGTTTTAAATAATTCAGAGTCTTTCAATGTATCATCTGTGAAAACAACTCTAGTAGGTTGATTACCAGGAATGTTAAATTGACTTACAATCTCGCCGCTAGTACCACTGATACCATCAGGAAAATTTTCGCCGACATTTGTATCAAAGGGTGTACCACTAGAGGTAATCTTGATACCACTCCCGCTATTTATTCTGATGCTAGCAAAAACAAGAACTTCGTCCTTGTTTTTTAGCTTGTTAAGTTCTAGTGTTTCGACGGCGCGAAACAATCCTGATGCATTCACATCAAGACTTGTGACATCGATAAAACCAACTATAATATCTCCTTTATCAGCATATAATGTTAGATTACCAGCACTGATATTTTTCGTTATAATATCTCCGGTGGAGATCGGTCGATTTTGAATCGCTTTATTCTCACTGACGAGTTTTACCACGCCATTATCAATTTTGACTCCGTTTGCTTCAGCTCTCAAATTGCCATCAGTACCTGTCAAGAGTGCCGGGAGTAACGGCGGTGTGAATGCTCTAGCCTCAGCAGGAATATTGCTGGCATTGCCTGGTAAAGCGATCGGTACATCCAGACTCAGAACATTATTATCACTTTTAATCTTTACATACTGACCGCTCTGAACGGTCGAGATCGATATATCTCCGCCACCAGTCCTAATATCGCCAGTCATAATTACCGTCCCACCAACTAAAGTAACGCTCTTTACAAGTTTGATTTCGAGAGGATTAAATGAAGCCAATGAATTGAATGTAGCTGCACTAAAAATACTGCCTGGTGTATTGGTAAAAGCGAAACCTTCTGGAGTGCCAGTTAGCCCAGCATAGTTATTCATACCTGCCGCATTGAACCAATTACCATTGCCAAAACCGATGGCGTTAGCCGTCGTGGCTGTAAATGTACCGTTGACATTTAAGCTGGCATTCTGACCAAATATCATCCCGGCAGGATTCATCAAATACAGATTAACTCCAGCAGCATTTCCACCAGTGACTTGAATTTTACCATCGACGATCGAAGGTTGATTGCCATTTACTCGCCCCAGGATATTCGTCACCGTCGCGCCGGGTTGGAAATTGGCGATTTCGTTCGTTTGCAGTCCAAATGTCCCGAAGCTGTGGAATAAATTAGTGCCAGATGGTGTGCCACCTGTGATGTTAAATGTATTTCCACTTTTGTTGACGCTGGTGCCATCTCCGCCTGGTGTAACTTGTGCCGATGCAGGGATGGTAAACCCAGCGCACACTCCGATTGTAAAGATCGATCGAACGAACAATTTAGCGGTGGAAGCTGTCGCAATATTGCCGATCGATATTTGGTGCTGAGGATCCAATTTGGAATTATTCATCATCGAGCGATCTCCGATAGTAAGTTTTAGATATTAGGAGTAATTGCAAATTCTTACAAGACTAGATTTTAAACCGATCTGGCTTACGGTAAAAAAACATACCAGAGATTGGCACTAGTCCAGGAACAACGAAATTATAGCTTTTGTGACAAGTATACCCAGTAAATTAGCTTCTTTAACTTTCCCGCCTTTCCATTTGTATTGGCAACCAATACAAATGACACTAAAAAGGTGTTTTCGTCAATTAGACCAAAGTCTAGAAAACATGTCTTAATCCCCTATTGTTATGAGCTTTAGCTATTTAATCTGCCGATCGATCTCGATTTGTATTTGCAGTTTGTTACAATTTGGCTCGGCTTTAGTCAAAGCCAAAATATCATTATAACTCTTGCAAATGGACATTCAAAGCTTAGATGGACTGCTGAAGCTAGGTTTTAATATCGATCGACATTTTAGATAAGGTTATACTCCGATCGAATCGGAGTCCGATCCGTCGATCGTTCATGCCTAAGCATAATACTAATCAGCATTGATTACATGCTAATATCACTGATGAAATATTAATTTTTTATATACGTGTTTAAAACAATCTTCTTGCCGTTACTACTGGGCTTTGGTACTTTTTATCAAACACTAATGGTATCGACTGCTACGGCGCAAACGCCCCCAATTCAAAATCTCCCGCCCCAAAATCCTAATTCAGATCGATTTCCCCAACAGATTCCCAAACCAGAACCTCTGCCTAGTACCAAGCCAGAGCTAAAACCGACTCCTGCACCCACGCCAAGTACAGTACCATCATCGGTGATGATTCCCGTCCAGAAAATTGAGGTGGTGGGGGCGACGATCCTCAAACCGAGCGAAATTCAGCGGATTACTAAACCCATTGAAGGCAAGTCGGTAACGTTGGCGGAGCTGCAAGGCGTTGCTAATGCAATTACCCAGCTTTATCTCGATCGGGGGTATATTACCTCTAGGGCGATTGTCACTCAGCAAGAGATCGTCAATGGGTTGGTAAAAATTCAGGTAATTGAAGGCTCGATCGAAAAAGTTGAGATTCAAGGACTGGAACGGCTTAAATCGGCTTATGTGCGCGATCGATTACAAAATGGAATTAATAAACCATTCAGTCAATATGCCCTCGAAGACCAGTTAAGACTGCTCAAAAGCGATCCCCTCCTTACTGAGTTAGAAGCCAGTCTCAGACCGGGTACGGGTGCAGGGCAGAGCATTCTGACGGTGCGACTCAAAGAAGCTAATGGCTTAAACGGATTTGTCGGGGTCGATAATTATTCATCGACTAGTACTGGTGCGGAGCGATTTGGTGGTGTTGTCGGCTATCGGAATGTGACTGGTTTGGGCGACGAAGTGAGTGCATCTTACTTTCGATCGTTTCAAGGCGGCTCGAATGCGTTCGATTTTAATTACCGTCTCCCCGTCAATGGGATGAATGGTACCGTGCAGCTTCGCTACGCCCCCAATCGCAGTAGAATTACCGACCCACAATTTGCGGGAATTGGCATTCGCAGCGACAGCGATTTGTATGAAATTAGCTATCGCCAACCATTAATTAGATCTACTCGCGAAGAATTTGCCTTGTCTTTAGGATTAGCATTTCAAGATGGACAAATCTTAATTGAAAATCAGCCCGCACAGCCGATTGGTGCCTCTGATGCCAATGGCAATAGTCGCACCCGCGTACTCAAATTCGGGCAAGATTATCTCAGCCGCGACGAGCGCGGTGCCTGGGCATTTCGTTCTCAATTAAATTTCGGATTGAATATTGGTAATGCCACTATTAATGCCAGTCCGATTCCTAGCGGACAGTTTTTTAGTTGGGTGGGACAAGTCCAACGAGCGCAACAATTAAGCCCCAATCATCTATTAATCGCCCAAGCAGATTTACAATTAAGTCCCAATAGTTTGCTGCCCTTTCAACAATTTATTATCGGTGGCGGTCAAAGTATTAGAGGCTACAGTCAAAATGCTCGATCGGGCGATAATGGCTTTCGCGTATCTGTAGAAGATCGGATTGCGTTGCAAAAAGATCGATCGGGTGCCTCTATATTGCAATTAGCACCGTTTATCGATGCGGGAACGGTTTGGAATCGTAGCGATAATCCCAATAATAATAGTCTGCCCAGTCAAAGATTTTTGTCTAGTATTGGTGTCGGAGCTATTTATCAACCCTCGCCACAATTTAGCGTGCGAGTCGATTATGCGGTACCGCTTTTAAATTTAAATCAGGCAAATGAAAGTGCGAGAAATCAATCATTCACTTTCAGCACTGGTTATAGTTTTTAAGAGCATGAATGGAAAGTTATTTGAGTTGCTGCGTAGATCCTTACCCCACCCCAGCCCTCCCCTTATAAAGGCTAACGTGTATACACAAGTTTGGATAAAAGCGA
>NZ_JANPLS010000500.1:0-1654 GCF_031422475.1 Chamaesiphon sp. VAR_48_metabat_403 | reverse complement strand
CCCATGCTGACACCAAATACATGTGCTTTGGGAATATTTAATCCGTTTAAAAGTCCAGCGACATCATCTGCCATATCGGCGATACTATAGGGGCGAGTAGATTTGCTAGTAAGTCCAGCATCGCGATTATCAAATAGGATAAGTTGATAATTTCGAGCCAGTAGCTCAATAAATTTCTCACCCCAGTCGCGGCGACTGAAACTCAAACCCATAATCATCAGTAGCGGCGCACCGCTACCTTGGATTTCATAGTCGATCTTAATATCGCCAACGAGAATTTGTGTCATTTTTTTAATCGACCGATTGAACTATTTAAATAATAAAGTTTAGTTATGAGTCAGTCAAGTTTAATTTTTTACTAATTCCAAGAACACAATATTACCTTCCTTTTCAAAAAAAGTTCGTTTACTAGCAATCTCTGCTTCGGGAATATCGATCGCCACAGCTTCCAATTCGGCCTCAGTTCGGTAAATAAGGTTCCATTGCATAAAGGTTTCCATATACCCTACTTCTAGATGGTTTGGCACAAAGTTCGCTAATAGGAGTCGTCCTCCTGGACACAGCATGTCAAACATTACTTTGGTCAGACATGTTGCAAACGGTTGAGATAAATAATCATACAAGCCTGCGGCATAAACAAAATCTAGATTCTCAAATGTCAGTTTTTTTCTTACCAATGCCGTAACCGAATTTGGGATTGTCTGAATAGAATATTCAACTAATTCTCGATCGATCAGTTCGATCGATAATGGATCTTGGTCGAGAGCATAAAACTTTCCAATTTGATGAGATTGAACTGCCTGGGATTTTTGGGCTTCGCGTAAATGACCGCAGGCAACAGAGAGAATTTGAATCGGATGATTTGATGCAGCGGCAACGGCATCGATTGTTTCTGCCAAAATATCCCGCCTTGCCCGAACACTTCTAGGAGCAGGTGTATCGATCGTATAGTTGAGAATTTCTCTTCCAAGTTCTGTCAAGTCATCTGGTAATAATTTTAGGGTATAGATATAATCAATTAACTCTGCATCTCCAGCATATCCTCTGGGTTTACTAAATGAGTGATATGTAAAAGGACATTGATGAATTAACGTCTTCAAAGAATGAGTGAGACAATCAGATTTTGTAAATATCTCCCAATCACTGGGACTATGATTTTGTTGGATCTTGTTCATGCCGAGAATGAGCCGATCCATACCTGATTGAATATGTCCCGATCGCAGCATCGATTCTGCTTCGTCCATTAATGCAAATCCGGCAACTTGAATAGATTTTTCTTGTGTTAGCATTGTTTTTCTTTTTTGTTTATTTGTTTGAATGTGTTTCCCGACTTTATTGTCTTCTGCAATTTTTAATCAGATCGCAAGTTGAAGATCTCAATTAAGCAAAACCTTCGATAATTTCAAAAGATCGTTATCGGCTTCAATTGTTGCCGATTTTAAAATATCCACAAATCGATCGATCTGTTGTGAAGTATGATCTGACATTACTTGCAATCGAACTCGTGCGGCATTCTTGGCAACTGCTGGATATTCAACTAGGTTTACCAATGCACCACCCTCTAGACAATGTTTGGTAATAAATCTAGATCTACCGCTGTCACCGAGGATAGTGGGAACGATTGCTGAGGGGTCCCCCATTACCTCAAATCCTG
>NZ_JANPLS010000499.1:0-3339 GCF_031422475.1 Chamaesiphon sp. VAR_48_metabat_403 | reverse complement strand
AATATTTAGTAGATAAGAACTAAAAATTCGATGTTGTTACCAACAACCACAGCGGTTAGAAACCGCTGCTAGTAGTGCAAAATCCGCCTACGCGGACTAATAAACTAGTCCGCGAAGGCGGACTTTGTACCACTAGCAGCGACTTTAGTCGCAGGCATTTCTGGGCAGCAATTTGGATTATCCCAAATACCGCAATTCACTCACTTCATCAGCGGACAATTCCCAACCCAATGCACCCGCATTTTGATCCACCTGAGCGGCGGTTTTGATCCCTGGAATCGGAATGACACCGGGCTGACAAATCAGCCAGTTAAGAGCCACCTGAGCGGGAGTTTTGGAATATTTATCGCCTAAGGTTTGGAGCTTGGCTAAGACGGGTTGCAGCTTCTGTAACCCAGCCGCCTGAAAACGGCGATCGAGACTGCGTGCGCCAGCGGGTGGATTGCTGGCTGTATACTTACCCGTAAGCAACCCTTGAGCTAACGGACTATATGCCAAAATTGTCACATCTAATTCTCGCGCCGCCGCCAGTACACCATTTGTCTCGATTTCGCGGGTAATCAGTGAATACCGCATTTGATTGACAGCCAAAGGCACCCCACGCCGAGCTAATAACCGATGAGCTTCGCGGAGCTGCTCGGCATTATAATTACTCACGCCGACAGCCTTAACGCGCCCTTGCTCTACCTCATCAGCCAGCGCATCCATCAAGCCCGATTGACTCAGAAATGATGGTGCGGGAAAATGAACTTGATACAGATCGATCGAGGGCATCTTCAACCGTTTTAAACTAGCAGTTACCGCATCGGCAACATCTTCTTTCCGAAACCGCCAGGGTAAGGGCATGTATTTAGTCGCAATCTGCGTCGTCGCATGGGTTTCTTTAATAAATTTACCCAATAGCTCTTCAGATTTGCCCAAGCCATACACTTCAGCAGTATCGAGAAACGTAATTCCTTTATTAATCGCGGCTTGAAAAGCCAAACGCAGCTCGATTTCACCATAATCTTTACCATAGCCCCAAAATAACGAATCGCCCCAAGCCCAAGTACCAAATCCTAGCGGTGTAACTTCAATACCTGTATTACCGAGCGTGGTAGTTGCCATAATTTAGAATCGAGAGGAAGGATATTTCTTAATTCTAACTAAAACGCTAGTCGTGCATAATTGATGATAACATCTCCCAATTTGATTAGTAGCAACAGCATCCCCTTTGTCAATTAATCTTTTGGCTGTTATACCCAGAAAGTATGGATGCCAATAACCTTGATGAAATCGATGAAATTAACCCATAACCTAAATTAATGAGGTAAATCGATGACTAATATCTTCCAAAGAGCTGCTACCAACATCATTGACAATCTTAAAAGACCTCAAAAATATCGAGCGATTCGATCTTATGCTCGACGAGTTGGTCGATTGCTACAAGCTACTTATGGTAAGCAAATAACGTATACTTCGCTCCAAATTAAGAAAATACTGAAAGAATGGGGCTACAGTACTAAATATGATTGTTATGCGCTAGCAATGTATTGTTCCGATGTAGATTTTATCGAATATCATAACTCCATCGGAGAATCTTGTAATTATGAAGCAATGCGGCGCGAGATCGGTTACTGCTTATCTGGTAGTAATGCAGATTTTAGTACCGCTAGTTTAATCGATGGCAGTTTTCAGTTTGATGCTCCCGGACATGCCGATCGGATCGAACAACATCATCATTATGATGGATCTGCTGATGCTGGATATCATAGCCATCACGATTATGGTGGGGATAGCTGCGGTAGCGATTTTGGTGGTGGATTTGATTAGGCAACGGCTGGCATGGTTGGAACATAATATGTGAAAATTCACACTTGATACCAACCAATCGCCAATTAATAACGTTGTAACTATCAAATATTTATGGACGATCGAACTATTGATTGGGAACGAGAACGGGCTTGGGTAGAAATCGATCGATCCGCATTAGCTCATAACGTCCGCCAAATTAGGAGTTTATTAGCACCTAACACCCAAATTATGGCAGTAGTCAAAGCTGATGGCTACGGACATGGGGCGATCGAAATCGCTCTAACGCTCATCTCGCAGGGGGTTGAATGGTTGACGGTGGCGACAATTACTGAAGGCATCGAACTGAGAACCGCAGGGATCGTCGCACCCATTCTAATTTTAGGAGCGGCTAATAGTCACATCCAGATCGAGGCGATTTTAACATGGCAGCTACAACCGACATTATGCACGATCGCCCAAGCCATTCTGCTCTCTAAAACAATTGCAAATTTCGAGCCACCCGTACCGATCTCCGTTCATCTCAAGCTCGATACAGGCATGTCCAGATTGGGGGCAAATTGGCAGCAAGCGGCTGCTTTTTATGGTGAAGTCGCCAATTTGCCATATTTACAAATCGGCAGCTTGTACTCTCATTTAGCCACCGCAGACGACCTCGATCCCACCGTGATGGAACTGCAAATCGATCGCTTCGATCGCGCGCAAGCCGCCATCATCGACGCAGGCTACGAACTACCACCCAGACATTTAGCAAACTCCGCCGGAATAATGGTAACCGATCGAGTCCATTATCAGTTAGTCCGACCGGGACTGAGTTTATACGGACTTTACCCCGCACCGCACCTCAAATCGGCGATCGATCTCCAGCCAGTCATGAGCGTTAAAGCGCGGATTTCTCAAATTAAAGCAATTACCACCGGAACGGGTGTAAGTTATGGTTATCGATTTATCGCCGATCGAGATATGCCGATCGCGATCGTCGAAATCGGCTATGCTGACGGCATTCCCCGCCGTTTGTCCGATCTAATGCAAGTAGCGATTAGAGGTCGATTGGTACCCCAAATTGGCACGATTACAATGGATCGGATCGTCATCGACATTACTCAGATTCCCGATCTTCAAGTCGGCGAGATCGTTACCATTTTAGGACGCGACGGCACAGTCGAAATTACCGCCGACGATTGGGCAACCGCACTCGGCACGATCTCCTGGGAAATTCTCTGCGGATTCAAACACCGATTGCCACGGGTGAATGGGAATTGATAACTAACGGGATGCGATCGAAATAAACAATCGAGTTCGATCGAGTCTCTATTATGCCAGATAATAAGCTGAGGCTGGAGATTAAACATGTTAGGTAAATCTTCAAATCTGGCGATCCCAGAGATTGAAATATAAAGAACTCGATTAGAGGATGTTTGGAAAGTATAAACAGGTACCAGTAGAGAAAAAGCTTCCGCGAATTGTTAGGCTGAATAAAATTCAAAACTTAGACAGCCATCGAGGAAGCCATGAGTCAAGCCTACACGACGGAACTAACAGTAGAAC
>NZ_JANPLS010000498.1:0-17759 GCF_031422475.1 Chamaesiphon sp. VAR_48_metabat_403 | reverse complement strand
TAAGGTTCCGTTCGACTTGCATGTGTTAGGCATACCGCCAGCGTTCATCCTGAGCCAGGATCAAACTCTCCATAATATTTATGAAAAGCCATGTAGAATTGGCTCGTGTGTAATATTTAAAGACTCGTTACAAAGTCTTGGCCTTGGCATTAAGCCAAAGACCTGTTATAATCGTGTTAACGAATTTAACGAGGTTGTATAGGCTTTCAAACTATATAGTTGTCTAGGTTCAGGGTAGAAAGATTGGCTCACAGAGCGACTTTCGTCGATGCCGTGTTGCTGTTTCCCTCGACCGCTTTACTAATATATCCCACCTAACTTGGAATGTCAATCTTTTTGGCAAAATTTGTTTTTCCTGGTGTGGGCAAGGCTCTGAACCTCTTTATAGTTGCTTTCCTGCTCAATTTGGCTAAATATTTTTTCAGAAGGTGGCAGGATCGCCCCCCGAAACGCCTGTAATTAGCCAATCCGTTCTTGTAGAAATCTTCATTGTGAATTCAAAACAATTGTGGAGTGTGAGGACGATGAACTATTTACCAAGACCGAAGTCGGATGGCAGGTCGATCGGTTTAGTGGGACTGGCGATCGGTGTAAGCATTGCTTTAAATAGCTGTGGCAACTCAAGTACAGCAGATCGGAAGAGTTCGACGGCAGATTTAGCCTCAGCCATCACCTGCGGTGATGGCTGAGGCTAAATCTGCAAATAAAGAAGATCCAGCAGCCGAAACAACCGCTGTAATGCCGCAAAAGCCCCAACTAGTTAGAACAGCAGAGATCTCGCTCCGGTTGGAATCGATCGATAAGATGATGGTGCAACTGCGTCAGCTCGTGCAGAGTAAGCAGGGCGATATTTATGATTTTCAGGACGATCGATCTTTAGATAACGATCGGCATCGGCAAGCTACTTTGGTACTGAAGGTACCTAGCAAAGTTTTGGATGCGACTGTGGCTGAAATTGCCAAGTTGGGCAAGGTAGAGAGCCAAGGGGTGAAGTCTGAAGATGTAACGCAGCAAGTTGTCGATACAGATGCGCGGCTGAAGAATCTTCGCCAGCAGGAGGATTTGACGCGTAAAATCATGGAGCGATCTGGTTCGGTTAGGGATATTTTGGCTGTTTCTAAGGAGCTTTCGGCGATCCGCGAGCAGATCGAACAGTTGGATGCGAGTGTGAAAAATCTCCGCCAACAGGTGGCTTATTCGACGATTAATTTAAAAATTGAGGAGATGCAGTCTGCTACGCCGAGCAGTGATGCTTTTGGGGTACAAGTGCAGGAAACTTGGAAAAATTCTACTCATGCAGCGGGGAGTCTGGGGACAAATCTGGTGTTGGGATTATTATGGTTGCTACCATTCATACCATTTATGGCGATCGGGGCTGGTGGGGTTTATTATGTTATCGGCAAACGGCGACAGCAGTTACCAATAGTTGCAACACCCAATAGCGAGGAGGAATAGTATTAACGCAAGTTGTCAGTGAGATTTTTTGGGTATGGCGAGTGTGGGGAGCGGCTCGCGCACGCCTTTGTTTCCAGACAGAAATAGGAATAGATGAAGATCTGTTACGCTGGGTACGAGTCTGCCAATAAGTCAGATTTAAACCACCGCTCTCTTTCGACAAGCGTATGAACTTGCCAAGCTGGATCGACATGGGGAAAGTCAGTGCGAAAATGTCCGCCACGACTTTCGGTTCGCATTAATGCACTAGTTAGTATTAAAATTCCGATATCTAATAAGTTGCGAGTTTCGCCCCAAGTTCGCAGATCTGGTTCGGATATTGCTGTGGGAAGAGTGCCCGATTGTAATGGTAGAATTTGAGTAATTAGTTTAGAAATCGGTAAATTATCGAATTCTAATTGCAAAATTTTGACTCGATCGATAGCTATTTCGAGATTGTTTCGATCTCGACAAACTCCGGCGGCTTGCCACATTAAACGCGGCAATTCTTCGCGGATATTAAGGACTCTATCGATCCAAGGTTCCGAATTTTGGGCTAATCGTTCGCCCCACAGATCTAAATTGGGGATGGGAATTGGGGCTGAATTAATTACCACATCTGTGGAGTGCGGCGCGATTTTCTTGCCAAGAGGCTCCGCCAACGGAATTAGATCTAATTGCGCTCCAAATACCACGCATTCTAATAATGAATTACTCGCCAAGCGATTGGCTCCATGTACTCCCGTACTGGTAGTTTCACCTACTGCATATACGCCCGGAATACTAGTACGTGTCATTAAATCTGTATACACTCCACCCATCCAATAATGTGCGGCTGGCGAAACTGGAATCGGTTGATTGAGAATATCGATCCCCCAATGTTGACAGACTTTTATAATGTTGGGGAAGCGGTGGCGAATTTTTGATTCAGGAATGGGGCTGAGATCGAGCCAGACACACCCGGTAGCGGGATCGGAGCTGTGTTTTTGCAAATGACTGAAAATTGCCTGACTGACGACATCTCTAGGGGCAAGTTCGCCAGCGGGATGGTAGTCGAAGGTGAATCGATAACCGTTGTCATCGACTAAATGAGCACCTTCACCGCGTACCGCTTCACTAATGAGAAATCTCGGCGCGCCAGCTTTGGTCAGCGCGGTAGGATGAAATTGGACGAATTCTAGATCTCGCAGCAGTCCCCCCGCACGATGCGCCATCGCCACGCCATCGCCAGTACTGACTTCGGGATTGGTAGTCTGCGCGTACACTTGTCCCCCACCACCTGTGGCTAAGACGACGGCGGTAGCTGTTACCCACATAATTTTCCCTTGATACAGCAGACTAATCCCCCGACAGGTTCCGGCTTCCAGCCATAAATCTAGGGCAAAGGCATGAGTAAATACTGTAATATTTGGTTGTGCTAAGACTCGATCGGCTAAAGTACTAACTAAGGCTCTCCCCGTCGTATCCGCCGCATGAAGTACGCGAGGACGGGAATGAGCCGCTTCCAATGTTAATGCTAGTTTCTCATCTACTCTGTCGAATCCTACTCCCAGATCTACGAGCGATTCGATACATTTTGCCGCATGGGTAACTAAAAATTCTACCGCAGCTCGATCGCATAATCCAGCCCCCGCTTTGAGCGTATCGGCAATATGTAAGTCTACCGAATCTTGGGGATCTACTACCGCTGCAATCCCCCCCTGCGCCCAATCGCTCGCCGATAGGGGTAAACTAGCCTTACTCACGATCGCGACGCGCAGTGAGGCTGGTAAGCACAGTGCTGAGTACAATCCAGCCGCTCCCGCTCCCACGACGATGACATCAAAGTTGGTAGTTAAGGGCATAGGTGGGGGTGGGGGGAGTGTGGGAGGTGTGGGGAGTAAGGAGAAAGAAAGACAATTATTTCTAAAGCTTATCCACTATCCCCTAATTCCATTATCTGTGACGATCGGCACAAAAAAATCCCACCATGAATGTAGGCGGGAAGTGAAACATGGGATAAAGTTGTAAATTACTTAGTTAGTAATAACCATTGTTATAGCGATCGCCACCTTCGTTAAAGGTATCATCCGTAGAGGTGAGCGTGAATTTATCAAGATTGGCATTGAGCATTTCTTTTTGCTTCTCGCTCAAACCAGGAATACTCAACACATCTTCAATCGTCTTATAGGGAGCATTGTCCACTACTTTGCGGGCGATGGTAGGATAAAGACCTGGATACTTGCGAAACGATCGAACATTAGTATTGTTGAGATCGATTTTCTTCCCAAATTCTGTGCCTAGTTTACTATCGGCACTATTGCGAATGACTTCTCCAGTTGCTGGTTCAGCAGCCAAGAAGATTGTGGAGCTATTCCAACTAGCCGCCATTGCTTGGGGCGCGATACCAACGAAACAAGTCACACAGAGACTAAAAGCAACCAGCAGACGGGCAAACCGTTTCATAAAATTTATTTTTCCTAACACAGCATCTTAATTCTCCATTATTTTACCTCAAATTAGGCTTTAGGTTTTAGGCTTTAGGCTTTAGGTTTTAGGTGTTGGGCTTTAGGCTTAGGGCTTTGAGACGCAAGCGTCCTCTAAAATCCCTAATCTCTAATTCCTCTTCCCCTAAAACCTAAAGCCTAACACCTATTCTCTCTTCCCCTAACACCTAGAACCTAAAGCCTAAAGCCTCTCTCCTATTCCCGTTTCCAACTTACCTTAGGTAAAATGTGCGATCGATCGACGCGGTTTTGGTATTTGATAGCAAAATTGAGGAGCGAATCTAGGAGCGAATCGGAGAGGAAATGTGGTTGAAGTCCGAGCTTGAGGAGATTGGTATTTTTGGGGTTAAAGTAGTGAGCTTCGGCTTCGATGCGGGGATTGTCGATCGTGTCGATATTAACATCCAATCCTAATGTAATTCCGGCTTGCTTGACTTTCAGTGCCAAATCGTTGATGCTAAACATCTCGGTAAACTGGTTGAAGACGCGGAATTCGCCGGGATTGGCGGGAGTTTCGATCGCGAGTTCGACACAGCGGACGGTATCGCGAATATCTAAGAAGGCGCGAGTTTGCCCGCCTTTACCATACACCGTTAGCGGGTGCCCGATCGCAGCTTGAATGCAGAAGCGATTGAGAGCCGTACCGTAGATGCCATCATAGTCGAGACGGTTGATGAGCAGTTCGTCCATTCCGGTTTCTTCTGTCAGCACCCCGTATACTACCCCCTGATTGAGATCTGTCGCGCGGATGCCCCAAACTTTACAGGCGAACTGAATGTTGTGGCTATCGTGAACTTTGCTCAGGTGATAAAAACTTCCCGGCTGCTTGGGATAGGGTAATGTATCGGTACGACCGTTGTGTTCGATCGTGATGTACCCTTCTTCGATATCAATATTTGGCGTACCATATTCGCCCATCGTCCCTAATTTAACGAGGTGACAATCGGGAAAATCATCGCGCAGTGCATAGAGCAGGTTGAGATTGCCAACGACATTATTTACCTGTGTCAGCACTGCATGTTCCCTGTCGATCATCGAAAATGGTGCCGAACGCTGCTCGCCAAAATGGACTACAGCTTGGGGCTGAAATTTTTGGAGCGATTTTTGTAAGAAATCATAATTATTAATATCGCCGATGAATAATTCGATTTCTTTCCCAGTCAATTCTTGCCAGCGTTGAATCCGTTGATGGATGGTGGAAATCGGCGTAAGCGTCTCTACTCCCAGTTCTAAATCCCAATGTCGCCGCACTAAACTATCTAAGATGCCGACATCATACCCCCGGTTGGACAGGTACAGCGCAGTTGCCCAACCACAATAACCATCACCGCCAATTACCAGGACTTTCATAAATACAAAAGTATAATTATTAATTCTATGAGTCAGTATTCGCTCAATGTATCAGGACAAGGGCAAACAAGTAAACCGCGATCGCCAAAAATTAAGGTTAAGAGCTAGTTAAGTCAATTATTGATTGACATTTTTACCAAATTGTGAATCGAATAAATTATGCGATCGAGATCGCAAATCGTCCCGGCAATCCGGATCTGACAGGCATTAAGTCATTAAAATGTAGAGATGCCGCCCCAATCAGGCTAAATCGGAAGCACAATTATGTCTAGCCATATCACGATCGTGCCACCTGGCAAAAAGATCGATCTTCAGGATTACGATCCGGCGGATACGGGAAAATTTGAGAATAAAGAGTCCGCACAAACTAAACTGGCGGCGAATATTGTCGAATTGGCAGAGTATCAAAATATTCTGTACGCCCAGAATAAATTTGCGGTCTTAATTATTTTCCAAGCGATGGATGCAGCCGGAAAAGATAGCACGATTAAACGTGTGATGTCTGGTATCAATCCGCAAGGCTGTCAAGTCTACAGTTTTAAGAGTCCGTCAACGGAAGAATTAGACCACGATTATTTGTGGCGCGCTCACAAATGTATGCCCGAACGCGGACGAATTGGCATCTTCAATCGATCGTATTATGAAGAAACGCTCATCGTCCGCATTCATCCCGAATTGCTACTCAAACAGAATTTACCACATGTCGATCTCAAACAGATTTGGAAGCAAAGATTTCAAGAAATTAATGATTTCGAGCAGTATTTAACCAATAATGGTGTAGTCATCATTAAGTTTTTTCTCCATGTCTCTAAAGCCGAGCAGAAAAAAAGGTTTTTAGCACGGATCGAAGAACCCCAAAAACACTGGAAATTTAGTGCTGACGATATTAAAGCACGCGATCGTTGGGATGATTATCAAGCAGCTTATACCGATATCTTTAACCATACTAGTACCGAAGCCGTTCCCTGGCACATTATTCCGGCAGATCGCAAGTGGTTTACCCGGTTAACGGTCGCAGATATTATCTGCGCTCGTCTCAAGCAGTTAGAATTAGCCTACCCCCAAATTAACCCCGAACAATTAGCAAAACTAGCCGATGCCAAACAAATGCTAGAACGGGAGGAGTAGTGCAAGTTATCCACTATTCACTATTCACTAATTCATGAAAATTGCTGACTTACGCAAAAACTATACTCAAGCAGGATTATTAGAATCAGATATTCTGGCGAATCCTTACGCTCAATTTCAATTGTGGTTCGAGCAAGCTGTAGCGGCGGATTTATTAGAGCCTAACGCAATGACAGTGGCGACGGTAACGGCTGAGGGTAAACCTTCAGCGCGAATTGTTTTGCTTAAAGCTGTAGACGATCGCGGATTTGTATTTTACACCAATTACAACAGTCAAAAAGGGGTAGAACTTCAAAACTGTCCCTATGCTGCTTTAGTCTTCCTCTGGGGCGATTTAGAACGCCAAGTGCGGATTGAGGGTAAAATAGAATTTGTCTCAGAAGCGGAAGCTACCAGCTATTTCCACAGTCGTCCGCACAGCAGTCAACTGGGTGCGTGGGCTTCAGATCAAAGTACGATTATCGAAAATCGATCGATCCTCGAACAGAAATTGCAACAGTTAGAAACCGAATACCACGATCGCGAAATTCCCAAACCGCCACACTGGGGTGGAGTGCGCGTTATTCCCCACGAAATTGAATTTTGGCAAGGTCGTCCCAGTCGGCTCCACGATAGGTTACGCTATCGGCGACTAGTCGATAAATGGCAAATTGAAAGACTCGCACCCTAAATCCAAAATCCAAAATCCAAAATCCACATGACAGCCACCATCAAACCGACAGATCGGATTGCCAGCCAGGTAGTAAATAGCTTGCTCTCAATTAAACCGATCGCGAAATTTGCCAAAAACCAAGCGCGGGAATTGATTATCAAACGGGCGGAATCGATCGGGGTGGCTTGGCGGGATGATGTGAAGTTTTTGAGATCGCGGGGTGGTTCTGAGGCATTTTCGCTGCAGTGGGAGACAGATTTAGCCGAGATTACCAACCCCAATCTTGAGTATCCCAAATATTATCTCACCTCATTTCATGCGTACGATCGCGGGAATATGAGTTGGGATGCCGCCATGGAAGTCGAAGTCGCCGCCTACTCGGTTCATGCCAAGATCTTTGCCGAAACTGGCAAAACTGGCGATACTCAGCTCCGCCAAACTTATCACGATTTGGTAGTCGGATCTTTGCCCGCGCCACCGCAAACTATTCTCGATATCGGTTGCAGTGTGGGGATGAGCACATTTGCCATGCAGCAAGTTTATCCCGACGCACATGTAACGGGTTTAG
This sequence comes from Chamaesiphon sp. VAR_48_metabat_403, assembly GCF_031422475.1. NCBI lineage: Bacteria > Bacillati > Cyanobacteriota > Cyanophyceae > Gomontiellales > Chamaesiphonaceae > Chamaesiphon > Chamaesiphon sp. VAR_48_metabat_403. The sequence continues at coordinate 10,141 of NZ_JANPLS010000498.1, read as the reverse complement.
ATCTCTCGCCCTACTTTTTAGCAATTGCTAATTACCGCGCCGAGCAACAACAATCTACCCAAATTAATTGGGTTCACGCCGCAGGCGAAAATACTGGGTTACCCGCACATAGTTATGATTTGGTATCTTTATTTTTAATTTGTCACGAGCTACCGCAGACAGCCACCCGCGAGATTTTTCAAGAAGCGAAACGCTTACTCAAACCGGGCGGACATATTGCCATTATGGATATGAATCCAGCATCGGATATTTATGCTCAAATGGCACCATACATTTTAACACTGCTCAAAAGTACCGAGCCGTATCTCGATCGATATTTTACCCTCGATATTGCCCAAGCACTAATCGATGCTGGTTTCGATGCGCCGACAATTACCGCCAATACACCGCGCCACCGTACGGTAATTGCGAAGGTGTCTTAGCGGATGTTTGTTCAGTCAGTTTTGTTACTCCCTTCTCGCCAGAAGAATATAGATTATACTTCTACCCTATTGCTGTCAGAGATCTTTTTTTTAACCGCAGAGGCGCAGCGATTTGTGCTCGTCGGGTTCCCCGACGGTTTAGCGGCGTTTTTATTCGGGGGGAACCCCCGAATAAAAAAACGACAAGACAACAAATCAAGACAAAGAGCGCAGAGGGCATAAAGAAAAAGCTAATCTATAGTCTTTGAGCGGAAAGGGAGTAAGCTCAAACATTAGAAGACCGCCTCACAGAACGGATTAATTGCTATTTCATCAAATATCATGGCTTATCGTGAAATCAAGAAAAACATTACTATTCTCTGTCTCTTTCTAATCACGTCTTGTGGCTCCAGCCTCAGCAAAATCAGCACCGAAATTGATACACAGATAGATTACAATAACTCGGAGAGAATCGATCTTGCCAAAGTGGGTGATTCTAGTTGGGAACGTGTTTGTATATTTGGCCCATATTCCAACAACAACAAAGCCGAACAAACGCTCGGTTTCAAATGGGATCTAGAAAAAAAAGCTCCTGTATTATCAGAAGGTGGTGTAAATGTTCTAGCATTTGTTAAGGGAAAAGAAGTTAGCACGCACGTCGAACATCCCAGACACCTGAGCGATTTTGCACAGTTGTCAGGTCAGTGCTTCGATCGATCTAATGCTACCCTCGTAAGAGATATAACCAGAAAAGACAACTGGGTTAGTTTCATCATCAAAAAATAATGCATCACAACTCTGTTGCACGCCAACCGTTTTCTGTATTTGTCATTCAAGTCTTACTTGAAAATATTATCCAGGCAGCTAGGGTTCGGGTTGTGCTAACTTGTCTAAGTAAATAGTCAATTCCGCAATGGTTCTAGGAGCGGAAACTTTTTGGCTCATTAATGGGGACATTCGCGACCAGATTTGCCATAATAGTGGCATTCCTAATTCAAAGTTTGGCATAAATTGAAGCTGCTGAAAAACTGCTAGAGTTTCGCCTTCGGCAATTAATTTCCCCCGTTCCATCACCAAAACCCAATCTGCCCATTGATAGACAAAATCTAAATCGTGAGTGGCAATTAGTAGCGTTGTCCCCAATTGGGCGATCGATTCTAGTTCTACTAACAGGGTACGAGTTTGGACTGGATCGAGATAAGCCGTCGGTTCGTCTAATAATAATAACTCTGGTTGTAAAGCCATTACGCCAGCAATACTCACCCGCTTTTTTTGTCCTAAGCTGAGGTGCTGGAGTGGAGACATTGCTAGAGTTTCTAAATTAAAATCGGCGAGAGTTTTCGTAACTTTTGCCGCTACTTCTGATTCGGGTAAACCTTGATTGCACAACCCGTAAGAAATATCTGCTGCAACAGTCGGGGCGACAAGTTGCTGTTCGGGATCTTGAAATACTAACCCTACTCGCTGTCGCCATCTTTTGAGTGCGGCTCGATCGAATGTTAATGGTAAATTGTCTAGTAACACTGTCCCGCGATCGGGTTTACACAAACCATCGGCAATTAGAAACATTGTCGATTTGCCACAACCATTTTCACCGATTAGGGCTGTTTTTTTATGTGTGGGCAACCGAAAGCTCAAGCCTTGCAAAGTTGGCGCAGTCGCCAGTGGATAACTATAATAAATATCCCGAAATTCTAGTAAATATTCAGACATAGATCCGGTATAAAATCTCTCCAATTATCAGCACTACACAACCGACGATCGACTCACTAGCATAACGTTGAGAGTATTGATAACATTGCGGTTGCCAAAATCGAAATTCTCGATCGAAGCCGCGTGCCATTACTCCCAAACTTAACTGTCGATACCTACTCACCGTGCGTTGAATTAATTGACGAACTAATAAATTTAAGCTGTTCATTCTCAGTTTTTGAGTCCGATAACCACCGCGTGAAACTTGAGCGGTAACGATCGTTTGGGCGGTGTTTGCTAACAGAAAAATACAGCGGTAAATTAATAGTGATAATTCGATGAGAATCGGCGGACAGCCAATTTTTGCACAAGTAGCCGCCAGATCGATCGCAGGAATTGTCAGGACGATAAAAAATAGCACGGAAGTACTCGCCCAACTGCGAATGATGAGTTCGAGTGCCCGCACCGAACCGCGATGACTGAGATAGATCTGCCCGCCCCATACCTGCATTTGCCACAAGGCATCAGACTGCATTTCTGAAGAGATGTTGTTAGCATATTCGATCGCGATCGCAGGCAGACTAGTCACCAAAAACACCGAAACTCCCAACAGCATCGCCCCATAAATCTGACGCGGTATCCCCGCATAGATCGTAATCCAGACGCTCATCCACCCAAAAATGATGATTTGTACCGGATAGTGAGTTACCAGAGCCAACAGCAGCACAATGAGGGCAAACCAGAGCTTTTGACTAGGGAGAAGATGGCGCAGCCGATTGCTATAGGCAAGCGTATCGAGATGAATATGCACTAATCGCGGTGTTCGATCGAGGGGACGATTTCATCTGTTTTCCGGCGTTCGGTGCGCCCTTTATATAAGCCTAAAATATAACAAGTTACCCCCGATCCGATCGCAGCTTGAGTGGCAAATAAGAAGGTTTCAACTTCGCCGCCGGATGGTTTAATCACAGGTTCAAACCAAGGTTTATAGCCCGGTTTAACTTCTTCGATCGCGGTTATATTAATACTATCCGTCGCTTTAAATTCTTTACCCTGAAAAATCAAAACTGGGGCAAAAGACAAGGCAACAGCAATACCCAATAGCCACCAATTATTCGCTAGTTTTTGCATTTAAATTATTTCGTTGTTGAAAGAGCTGGAGTATTTTTAATTCTTGCTGCCCATATTCTTGCAGCCAATTCCAGACCAGCAAGGTTAATAAACCTTCACTAATTGCCAGTGGGATTTGGGTAATTGCAAACACGCCGACAAATTTAATAAAAGCTGCTACAAATCCACCTTGTACGGCGGGAAATGCTAGAGCCAATTGTACGGCAGTTACTAAATAAGTACATAAATCTTCTAACATTGAAGCCATAAACACGGCAATTTTTTGATGTCCGGTTTTAGCGATCGCATTGTAAACCACATAAGCGACCATCGGGCCGACAATTGCCATTGAAAATGCATTTGCACCCAATGTTGTCAATCCGCCATGTGCCAGTAGTACTGCTTGAAACAGCAACACTAATCCACCGATTACCGACATCACCAATGGGCCGAATAAAATTGTCCCCAGCCCCGTCCCTGTTGGGTGAGAGCTGCTACCATTGACAGATGGAATCTTCAGCGCGGAGAGGACGAAAGTAAAGGCTCCAGACAATGCTAAAAGCAACTTGAGTTCTGGATGTGCTTGGGTAATCCGATCGATCGATCTCAATCCCAATCCAAAGAAGGGTAAGGCAATTACCCACCAGAACGCCGCCCACTCAATCGGTAAGTAACCCTCGGCAATGTGCATCGCATGGGCTGGAGTGGGTGTGGCAATTACTAAATAAGCACTCAAGCCCAGCATTGCCAGTAAGGTGGCGGCTTTTTGATATTTTGGTTTCATTAATTTTAGAGATAGTCACCTTGAACCTCGCAGATGAACGCGATCTATATTCGATACGATGGGTGTTCTGACTCAGTTAATTCAAGATTAAATCCGATGTAAGTCGGAAATCATCGCACCTCGAACACATTACAGTTGCGGGACAGCGTTGGATTTTGCACCAATCTTTCCCCATCGATCTCCGTGGCTATTCACGATCTCCCAATTTTTATTTCGAGCGGCGATGCCAAAGACTGGCTACATCCTAGCATCTAAACCGCACTGTCGATCGGCCCGATCTCCAACCCGATCGGTTGTTGTAAAACTATAATCTGTTAACAGTGACAATAATTAGTTAATGTACACATAGCCTACGATTGGTGTACATTTAACAGATATTTGTCCACTTTCCATAATTAATGTCACGCCAGAGATAATGGCTGAAACTTAGTTCAGCAAACGATTATGGCGGTCGGAACTCTGTTGTTTTCCTTTGCGAGAAATTAAATAGATATTTGCCTTTTTCTCAAAAGCGATGGATAAAGTCTAACATAGATAAATGCCTTTTCCTTGCTAAATGCTATGTTATCACCACATACGCCAGAAATGCAGGCTGCATCCGTCATAGATCGAGATTCGATCGAGCAGCATTCCGAAGAAATTGAGACTCCACTGACTCCAACCGTTCCACAGGAGCGATTAATCATTGAGAGTCTGTTAGAGGATCTCGAAGATCGAGCAAAAATCATGCAGCGGGTTCAAGCTGTCGAGGACATTTCTCAAGCTTCAGAGCACCAGCGAACAGAGAAAATCAAACTCTGGGCCGATCGATTAGAAGTGCATCCGCGCACAGTGACACGACTGCTCGAACGAGTGGAGCAAGAGGGATTGGCTTCATTAGTTAGATTTACACGCATTGATGCAGGTGAGCAGAGAGGATCTAAGCAGTGGCAGGGGAAAAGTGTTGCTGAATGGACTGACTTCATTCTTACGACCTACAAGCGCGGCAATAAAAATAGCAGACGAATGAGTCGTAGCCAGACATTCAATCAGGTGAAGGCTCATGCGGTGAAAGAGCTAGGATTGGCAGAAGATAAAGGTGAATATCCATCGATCGGATTCGTATACAGTGTTCTCAATCCTTTAGTAGAGAAGAAAAAGCCGAAAAAGAATCCAGGACAAGGGCCAGGTATCGTTATCAAAACTATCGATAAGGATAATGTTCGAGAAGATATCGTAGTCGAACGGAGCAACCAAGTTTGGCAAATAGACCATACTAAATTAGACAACCTACTGGTGGATGCTGACGATAATATTGTGGGCTGTGTTTGGATCACCTCTGTAATTGACAGCTACTCCAGTTGCATCATGGGTTACTACCTCAGTTTTATGTCGGCAGGTTCTCATGAAGTGGCGTTAGCTTTGCGTCATGCTATTTTGCCCAAACATTACGGGGCTGAATATGGACTTCAAAAGGAATGGGAGGTCTGTGGATTACCAGAATATATAGTGACCGATCGAGCCAACGAATTTAAGTCGGGGCATCTGAGACGAGTTGCGATGGAGTTAGGGTTTAAGCTCAGGCTGCGATTGCACAAGGAACAGGGTGGCATTGTAGAGAGTTCTTTTCGGAGAGTCAAAGATGAGTTTTCCTCGCTGCTACCAGGATACAAAGGTGGCACGATCGAGGAACGTCCAGAGAATGCGGAGAAATACGCTTGCATGATTTACGAGGAGTACGATCGAAAGTTAGTCCGGCATTTCGTGGATCATGTTAATCAACATTTGTATCCACGAATTAGAAATCAAACATGTCTCAATCGTTGGTGGAATGGAATTCCTGGAGGTGAACCCCGACGAATAGAGGACGAGCGAAAATTAGATGTTTGTCTGATGAAGGAAGAAGAGCGAACTGTTCAGAAATATGGCTGTGTTGTCTTTGAGAATTTGATCTATAGCGCGGGATTCGTCCGTGATGAACAGGGCTATCAGCGATATGACAAAAATATTGATTTTCTAGCAAAATATGATGACAAGGTAACAATCAGATACGATCCGAGCAATATTGTTAAATTACTAGTTTATACTCTCGAACAGGATGGTCAACCATCGAAGTATTTAGGTGTTATTCGCTCTAGAGATTTGTCTGAGTCTCGCCTCTCGCTGCGAGAATGGAAAGAGCGGGAAAAACAAATCCGAAAAGAAGGCAAAGCAATCGACCAAACTTCAATTCTGGCACAGCAGCGAGATTTGAACAATTTTGCTAATGAGAAAGTCAAAGAAATGAATCAGAAAAAGAGAGGTAAAGGTAAAAAAACTACCAATCAAAATCGGAAAGACGAGCATCAGCGAGTTGTTAGTCAGACACCGGAACGGTACGAATTAGGAAAAGCTTTGTCTGCATCTGCTGAAGTGAATGAAGCCGAAACAGCAGATCGATCGATGCTATCTAATGTTGACAATACAGACTGTTCGATGCAGATCTATTGCTGTTTTCTGGTTTGAACGAACTGATGAGGATCTCGGAAAAACGTGGAATTTCTGTGGTTTTGTGTGGAACGAGCAGATTGGATGAAATACTCGATGCTCAACATAGAAAAAGTTATTTACCCATTCATAATACCTTTCTGAACCATCACAGGCTAAGTGTTTTGTCTATAGGTGAAATAACTACTGTCATTAAAGAGTGGGAAGATTCATTGGGTTGGTCTAAACCAATGAATCTAGCAACAGATAAGGACATTATAAAAAATCTGAATCAATCATCTGATGGTCAAATTCAGCCTCTTTACGATCTACTCAAACGAATTGCAATTTGGCGGCTAGACAATCCAAATATCGAAATTAACCCTTTCAATATTTCCAAGGTATTGACTGACGTTCAACCGCCGCAAGTTGGGATCGGATAAATTTTATTTTAGATAAAGACAGAGCATTTTCGATCGAGGAGTAAATATGAGCGATTCTACAGCGGAATATTTTAGTGTCGTGCTCCAGCCTGATGAGGATGAGAGTATCAGCCATTATCTCGGTCGATGGAAGCGTCAGGAGGTAGTGAGTTTATCGTCGATCGGGAGTTTAAGCCGACAGTTGAAGTTGGGTACGGCGATGTCGCGGTGGGAGAAGTTTTACTTGAATCCATTTCCGACGTTGAAGCAGTTGGAACAGTTGGGGAAGGTGATGGGGATCGAGGGAGATCGGTTGTTGCTGATGTTTCCGCCGAAAGGGGAGCCGATTAATGTCCGAATTATCCGCCTCTGTTGTGCTTGTTATGATGAGGCTCCTTACCATCGAATGAAGTGGCAGTTTCAATCTACGGCTGCTTGCGAGAAGCATCAATTGCGGTTGCTGTATAAGTGTCCCAATTGTGAGGTGCATTTGCCGATTCCGGCGGAATGGGAGTCGGGGCGATGTCGGAAGTGTCAAATGTTGTTTCGATCGATGATTAAGCATCAGAAAACAGCTCGAACTTACGATTTGATGGATACCTCAGTCTCTACCTGAGTCAGAACTTGAACCTTAGCGATCGAAGTGTAAATCGGGATATTTGTATTTACTGCCTCAAAACTGACTACTAGGGCATAGGGAACAGTGGCATTGGGATCGTTATTCCAGCCTTCATGTCCGACGACTGCAATACAAAATGACTCGCGCAAATCGTATGATTTAACGATTGCCCAATCTTTTTGTAATGTGCCTTCCTGTCTGGAGACATTCCGTGCCTGTCCCCAATTTTTGCGTTTGTTCAAAACCCAGTTAAAAATGCTCTCGCTTTCTTCGACCTCTGCTGGAGCATCATACTCTTTGAGTACTCTGTCCAAAAATCGTTCTGGAACCTCACCTTTTTTGCTACAGTCCCAATCTAACCATGTGGAAAGATATTTTCTTCGAGCGCGGCGGGTGCGTCGAGGTTGGGCTTTGTAGGAAAGTGTGACTTCAATGCGAATATCCAAATCCTCTCCTGGAGAACGTAATTCATTTGGTAGGCTTACTTCATAAACCTGAGCTTGACGGGCGGCAATCCGCCGTTCGCCTCTAGCAATTAGCGTAATCCGGTTAGTGGAATTACCCAAGGCTCGATCGAGATTGGGAATGCCATAGCCCAGTAACCGAATAGCATGGTAGAGATCGAAATTTGTGGTTTCTACCCAGCTTGGGAAACGGGCTGATTGCACGATTAATGCTCGATATAGCAAGCAGCTTTCATTAGGTAATTCAGCCGCCAGACAAGCGGCAATGTGCGCTACTTTGGGAGCTGCGAAGGAAGTTCCAGTCCGATCTCGTGCTGACATCGGCCCACCGCCTAATGTGGAACGAACTAGATCGGGACATACTTCTGGTGGTGTTGTCAGACTGGGAGGTGTGCCGCCATCAGAGACGACATCGCCGCCATACTCAACTACTTCAGGTTTAATTGAATCCCAAATTCCCAAACCCGTGCAGGAAAAAGAGGATGGATAATCTTGCTGGGCGATCGATGTTTTTGATAAGTCTTTGAATGTTTGCAGGGAGACAGAGCCAACAGTAAGAGCTTGAAAACTCTGTGCGGGGTTGGGAATTCGACAAGAATCCCGTAGTAGATAATCTGGGTAAGGTTTGCCAGCTTGGAGATTTTCTTTGATTGGTAATCTGAGATGACCAATACGTTCATTAAAGGGAAGATTGCCCGCTGCCACGATAAATAAAATATCATATTGCCATGATAAATTATCGATTTCGGCTGCCCATGCACTCATGTACTGAGTCCGACAGGGCGTTCTTCCTGTAATGGAATGATTGAAAATTCTCGTTCCTGTTTGACCATGATAAAATTCGACAATTTCTGCCAGGAGAGTTGGTGGAAATAGTGATTTAGACAAATAACACTTTCGATCGAGTACGCGAGCATTTTGCAGCCAGCAGATCGCCTGCTTTTGTCCGCTGATGGGGATTAAATTGGGATATAAGACCGCTCCAGCGACACGGGTGCCATGTCCACCATTTTCGACAAGATCGGCAGTTAATCCAGTCTCATTGGGCACCCACGATCGAGAATCATTTTTTATAATCGCCGATTGCAGTAATGGATGTTTGTCCTCAATGCCGCTATCGATAACGCAAACTTTGGGGGCATCTTGACCCGGTGGTTCCAAGGTAAAAGATATTGCAATTTCTTCTAATTCAGTCTCCCCAGACAAATCATCTCCAACTTCATCAGGCAGACTGACATCAAACACATAGGGGAAATTCAAGACTAGATCTCTCAAACCCTTGCCAGAAATACTTATCCGGCAGGAGAAGCTATCGGGTAGCTCGGTATGAGTGATGATTTCACCATCCCTGATATCTAGCAATTCTCCCTGATATTCCTGCACAAAAAGATCGAATTCATCTTCACGCTTACTCTTAATCTCATCCCATCGTTGATATGTTAAATCGCGTTCCTCTATCCACCGTTGAGTAATAATCAGATCCTTTTCCTGAGTTCTATTTTCATTTGGTTTAGGATAAGCTCGTAGTTGCGATTTCTCTCCAACGCAAGCAATACCAACATCTACGGTGTATAGTCGGTCATCTTCAATTTGACCCCATTGTGCTTGCAATTCTGGGGCAAGGATATATTCAGGTCGTTTCGTACCATCGAGGATATCCCAAATTTCTGGGACTTTGCCGCCCCCGCGTTCTTGATTGATAAATTGCTCGATCTTTTTCTGTAAATCTGTAAATTGAGGATCGGCTGATGCTCCGATAATATATCCATCCTCTAGTTCGGCGATGACTTCAATCCCGTATTTACGCAGATCTTCTGCATCGAACGCAGTTGGATCGATCTGTAAAATTAAGGGGACAGCATCTGGCAATTCTGGCTTTTGTGCTTTTTTTCTTTCTATTACGAGATCCTGCCAATCTGAGACAATTCCCGAAACCGAATTATTGAGTTTGCTGCCATGCCCCCAACTATCACCCAAATTAGCTTGAGTTTTCGGTGTTTTATCTCTGGGAAAGGTCTGGAAAAATGCTGTTCCTTCAGTAGCAAATTTGAGTTCGATGTGGGGAAACGATCTATTGGCTTCGTTCATGCTAAAGGCGGATGCGGATCAACTTTTTAGGTACGGGAGATTTCTTGAATTGCGGCTTCAAGATGCTCTGGAATCACGAGTTCTTCTCGATCGAGAATAGCGCGTTTTGCAGCATC
>NZ_JANPLS010000497.1:0-11725 GCF_031422475.1 Chamaesiphon sp. VAR_48_metabat_403 | reverse complement strand
GAGCCGATAATAGTAATAGTGCCCAAAAAACGCCGACTCGATCGTGGTTCTCGCCAAAAGTCTGTCCTGGAGCAGGGGGGAATTTGTTAGACCACAGCTCTACCAGCTCTTCGAGCGTCCACAGTTCGGTTTCGCTAGTATAATTGACGAGAAATTCTGATACTAGTGCCGCCATTTCGGTCAAATTTTCATCGTGAGCCAGTCCGACGATCGTTTGAGTTGCTTGTTTGACCGACATGATTTTACCCCGCAGTGGGCGATGTCTGGCGGTCGGTTTGGCAATTTTTTCAGCAATTTGGCTCAATTGTTGAATCAGATCTTGCAATGTCACCGGACGCGTCCGAGGTGGTGGCGAAGTCAGACGGCGGCGAATGTGTCGCTCTAAATTGCGCGGTAATCCTGATGTGGCGATCGGTTCAAAATCGAGATCTTCTTCGATAAAGTCGAAATCTTCTCCCTGCGTTTGGCTCTGCTCTAAACTCTGAGCTTTAAGTAATACCAACATTGCCGCCCATAAAAAGGCTTGCCCAGATTGCGACAGATTGGCTTGCTTGTGCGCCAAGGATGCGTCAGCTTGCAGGGGCAGCTTGCTTAGGTGTAGATCGATCGCGTCGATGACTTTGACATCCCACGGGTCGATTTCACCACGCTGGGCGAGATCGATCAGCATCGCAATCCCCATCTGTGCCAGGGTATAAGGATCGACTTGAGGCTCGACAGGCGGGGATAGGCGATGGGGGGTGGATACCATTCTGGGAAGTGGGGGGAGTAAGAAGTACAGTTCGGCTATCGCTCACTGACCGGAGTAAGGAGTAAGAAGTAAGAAGTAAGGATTGGGTTTGCAATTATTTCTAACACCTACAAACCTAAAGCCTAGAACCTAAAGCCTAAAACCTAATACCTAAAGCCTAAATCGCGTTAATTGGTAACTTTACAGCAAATTCAGCATAATTAACGTTGCTAAATTGAGTATTTTATGAGTTAAAAATTACGGTAATTACTACCCGATCGCACCTTGCCTCAATTAAATCGTCCTCTCCCAGTCCCCCAGTCCCCCAGTCTCCCCTTAATCCACCCGATAACCGAGTTCTGCCAATCGCAAGCCAGATTGTCGCCATTTGGGTTGAACTTTGACAAATAATTCCAGATAAACCTTGCCAGCAATCATTTTTTGCATTTGCTCTCTGGCATTACTACCGATTTGCTTGAGCATTTGGCCGCCTTTACCGATTAAAATCCCTTTTTGCGAATCGCGTTCGACATAGATGGTGGCTAGTACGCGAGTAATTTTGGCATCTTCTTGGACGCGATCGATCGTCACGGCGACAGAGTGAGGCAATTCTTCACGCGTGAGCAGAATGATTTGTTCGCGAATCAATTCGCCCATGATAAACCGTTCGGGCTGATCGGTGACTAATTCGGGGGGATAATAATATGGGCCGATTTCGAGATTTTCACTCAAACTAGCTTGCAGTCGATCTAAACCCGTTTCGGTGACAGCGGAAAAGTTCACTACTTGCCAATTATGAGTTTGAGCGAGTTCGAGATAGCTACCTTCGATCGCATCCAAATGAGAGCGGCTGAGATCGGTTCGCAAATCGATTTTGTTGATACCCAAAATAATTGGCGTTTTGACATTAATCAGCAACTCGGCAATAAACCTGTCGCCACCCCCAGCAATCTCCATCCCATCGACTACAAATAGTACGACATCCACCGCCCCGATCGCACTTTGGGCATTTTTAACTAAGACTTCGCCGAGTTTGTGGTGGGGTTTGTGAATGCCGGGTGTATCCACAAAAATCATTTGCGCCGTATCGGTGGTCAGGATGCCCTGTAAGCGGTTGCGAGTGGTCTGGGGTACCGGGGAGACGATCGCGATTTTTTGACCGATGAGTTGGTTCATTAGCGTGGACTTACCCACATTCGGTCTACCAATAATACCCACAAAACCCGATCGAAATCCCTCTGGTGCAGCCGGAATCAATCCTAAGCCTAAATCTTGCGGTACTTTAGCCTCACTAGCTTTTTGAGCCGATAGATAGGCTTCGACTACAGACGTATCGGGTGGTGTGACGGGTTGGGATCGATCGGTCATTTGCTGCTCGCTGGTGATTCTCTTTCAGATCTTACCGCAGTCATCGCTAATACTCGATCGGACTCGATCGATAAACTTTACCCAGATTTCGTTTAGCGTCCAAATTTTGGTTAAATCTTGGCGCGCGATGGATTCGTCTACACCCTGACAAATGCGGTAGAGATACACAAACGCCGATACCCGTTTATTAGCAGCACAATGGACGAATATTTTATCCTCTGGATGTGCGTCCATTACCGTTCTGAATGCCTGAAAATCCGCCAGGGTTGGCGCATCCCACTCTACCGGAATCTGAATATATTCTAATCCTAGCTCACGCGCGATCGTAGCTTCATTTGCCAGTGCATTCGGCGAATCATTCAAGGCAAGATTGATGACAAGCGTATAACCCGCATTAACAATAGCCGGATACTGCTCTACCGTCGGCTGTCCCGCAGTCGCCAATCGAGCGGAAATCTGGAGAAAATTAGCGATATTTTCAATCTGAGTACCCATCACGATAATCCTCCATAACTAAAAACATCCCGCAACCGATCGAGAATTGCCAGCTAATATGGGTAAAATGAGGAAGGAGTACTTACTCGCCGAGATCGCGTCCACCTCAAATTATATGCGAAGCGACTTAAATACGACGGCATCCATCGATGCTAACCTCGAAGAACGGCTTGCCAAATTTGCCCGATCGTCGCAAACTGGAGTTTGGACTCATTTAGACAAACGCCAAATCGTTGCAGATATTCGCGACAGGCTTATCGATCCTTACCAAATTCAGCAAGGAGAACAGCCGTTTTGCGGCCCTGCTGCGGTAGTATTTGAATTAATCCGCAAACAACCAGCTCGGTATATCGATATTTGTCAAAGTTTATACGAGCATGGGCGGTTTGAAGGCTATACCAAAACCATCAAAGTAGCTGGTAGATTGTGTCGCAGCTATGGCAATCTCAGAATGGCGCAAGCCGATTGGATGCTGCTGGCTACCCTCCGCGATTGTGCGACGATCCTACCCGTACACCCCAAAGCACCCAGACTAATCCGCGAACTTAGTGGTATCACTCAACCCTGGGAAATTAACGGCTGGGTAAAAGAACTCCTCGGCTATTCCCAAACCAAATCTCATCCCACGATTTTATCAGGTGAATTTCGCGCGCTCCAAGTAGCGGACGACATTATTAAAGCTGGCGGCGTAGCCTTTGGATTGATTAATTCTCAAGGTTTGCTCGGTAGCAACTCGTTTCTAGCCTCCCGATTTCACCGGATCTATCCCAATCATTGGGTGACAATTTTAGGAGACATCTCGATCGAACCCCCAACTAAAATAACGAAAAACAAGCACAGTCGAGTCCGATTCGACATGTATTCCTGGGGACGAAAAATCCACGTCAATACCGACACCGCAACGATTAAAGATTTTTTCTGGGGCGTAGCCGTCGGGAAGTTAAATGGGGAAGTCAGTTAGATCGTTTATTTGAAGCGATCCATTTTTTCTTGGTTTAACATATACAAAATTGTCTGACAATAAGGCTGATAATATCCTTCATTATCTGTCTGACTATAGTAATGAATCAATTTATCGATCTCATCTTCAGATAAAATTAATTCTAACTCCTCACCGTAAATACCCTCGATCGCACTCGCTCTAGTAGCTTGCAACTTACGAATATTTAAACTCAGTCGTTCGATCGTTTCTGTAGCTCTTTCGGCTTTTTCTGGTTCGCGAGTCGGTAAAATCTGACCGTCAACTGTATATTCAAAGAATTCACCACAATCAGCTATCAGCGGCGATACTAGTAATCGATCGTCGAACCAATCACCTTTACCCATTCCACAATGCCTGGGTTCTTTTGGCTGAATTTTTTGCTGACAAGAAGCTAACAGATTAAAATAGTCTAATTCTAAATGGGGATATTCTGTCTGCGGTTGAAAATGTTCGATATGACTATCGGTTCGGACGATTCTTTCGCCACAATAACAACAAATATGCCCTTGCTCGGTAATTAAGTGTTGATGAAATTGTTTTTTATCTTCACCTCTCAATAATTCATAATTTGGTTGCCAATCTTCATTTGCCTGTGCTTTGAAATTCGCCAAAACTTCCGGCTCAGTAGTTTTACGAATATACTTCACCGCCCGATAATCTTCCGCCGTTTAATTGTTGCTTCTGCTTTTACTAGTTCTGGCTCGGCTATGCCAATTTTGTCACCTAATTCTTTGACTATCTCTTTAGCACTTTCTAGATCGTTATTATTAATCGTTCTAAACAGTTCCGACATCCGATCTTGAACCTCTTGCGGACGTTTGGAGACACCTAATATATCTTCTAAAATACGATTGCTATCTAATCCATAAGAACTATCTGGGCGTTTGACGACCACATTGTCGCCATCATAATCGAGGATGTGAATACATTCAGGATCGACATGACTCAAAACTTGAGGTGAGTGGGTAGTAACGATAAATTGACAGTTGGGGAATGTCTCAGTCAAGCGAGGAATAATCATCCGTTGCCATGCGGGATGTAGATGTAATTCGATTTCATCAATTAATACCAGTGCTGAAGCTTCCAGCGGGTTTTCCAGATTTTTATTGTTTTCAGCTAGTTTTCTTGACAAATCACTTACCATTGCCAATAAATTTTTCTCACCGTCAGATAGTAACTCTATCGCTATTTCTCGATTTAATTTTTTAATAGTCATCTTATCAATTGCTCGTTTAAACGTCAAGTTTGTATAACCTTTGCCCAGCAATGAATAAACTGTTTGACGGACGGCTTCAAGTTGAGGATGACGATACTGATTATCATCTGACAACCTCTGTTCATTTTCTAAATCTTCTGTTTCTTTAAACCACTTAGAGAAATCTTTGAAATTGATGACCTCATCTATTTCTATTTTTTCATGTAAATATGCAGATGGAGGGAAATCGTTAAGCTCTGATATTAGCTCTGCATAATCTATGACTCGACGATTTGAAAGATAGTAAAAATAATTGCCGATCGATATTAAATTATGCTGACGAACAATTTTTTCTTTTAATTTATCATGTACTGCTTCCCATGACCTGTAATCGTTATCATCCTTGAATTTAATTAATCTCCATTCAGTAGTATTATCGCCGCAGTCAATCACTACATTGCTATCAGTATAATTTTCTCCGTTGTGTATGTCTGACAATGAGAGAATTTCATTGAAATCAGGAATTAGTCTTGCAAGTCTAGCAGGGCGATGAACAATAGATTCGCCATCAAACAAATATGCCTCGCGAATTATTGCATAGTATTTTACTAAAAAATTTATGCAGTCAAGAATACTAGATTTGCCGACACCATTAATACCTACCAAGACAACAACATTGCGTTCCATATTGAACACTAAATGTAGATCTTTAATTCCGCGAAAATTATGGATTTTTAATTCTTTGACATGCATGATTCGATAGGATAACTGGGCTGGAGTCGATCTCAAATAATATCAATCGGTGTTGCCGTTTACATACAAATTTGTTGGCGATCGTAGTCCTCTACCCCACCCCAGCCCTCCCCTTATAAAGGGGAGGGAGCAAGAAAGCCCCCGTTTATAAGGGGGGTAACTCAACCTAAAACGACGACTGAATTTAGCTTACTGGGGGCGATTGAGGACGATCGGATGTATCTCCGTTGGCAAGTTTTATCTTTAAATTATCGGTAACTTTGACGCTTTCTCGATCGCCATTATGAGTCGGCGCGGGTGGCGGTGCTAGCGTCACGGCGGGAATTAAATTGTCGATAATTGTCGAGTCTGGTGCTGTTGGTTCGCCATTTACTTGGTGTCCGGTTTGATTCCAGAGAATCATCGATAACAAGCCATCGACTAAACCATTACCACCACCATTATTACCGCCTACCATCACATCGGGAATCAATCTGACGTGTCGATCGCCGATAATTTGCATTAGTTGCATGGCAGTATAACTTTGTCCGCCTAGTGCGGCAACCCCAGCTTGATAGGTTTCGGCTTTAGCCGTACCTGTGGCGCGAATCCCTTCGGCTTCGCCAATGGCGCGGAGTTTAATCGATTCGGCTTCCCCAGTAGCTTTTTGAATTTGGGCACTGGCTTGGAGTTCGGCGATTTTGACGCTTTGCTCGGATTTGACCATTTCTTGCTGAATATCAGCTAGAGCGGTTTCGCGAACTAGTTGCTGGCGTTGGGTTTGCGCCATTTTCTGCACTTCGTAGGTTTTTTCTTGCTCTTGGGCAATTTTACGATCGGTTTGAGTCTGCATCAGGGATGCGGGCGGTTGAATATCACCAATTAGGGTATCGATCGCATTGACATCGTAATTATAGAGGGCTTTGCGGATATATTCAGCGGCTTCGAGTTGGCGTTCCGATCGAGCTGTCAAAAAATCTAGTACGGTACAATTTTGGGCGGAGTTGCGAAAATAGTTACCGATGGTGGGTTCGAGTACGTGATCTACTAAGTTTTGCATCGAACCGACGCGGGAAATTACTTTCGGGGCATTATTGGCGGCGACGTGGATGATTTGGGCAATTTCTAGTGCGAACGAGAACCCATCCCGCGATCGAACGTTGAGCGATTCGAGTTTAGCATCATAACTGTGGCGTTCCGTCCGTGCCGACCAGTTTAAGACGATATTTGTCGTCGGTACCAGTTCCACCTTCATAATTTGAATATTCAGCGGATGTTTGCCGGGATAGAGCGGTTCTACCCACACCCCTTTATGTCCGGGATTGACTAAATTACCATGAGTAAAACTCGCACCACTGACATCTACCTGCGCTTTCCCCACATAAGAAATTACCACGCCCACATACCCGATCGGAATTTCCGTCATCGGAATTTGTTGCACCTGCACGAACCAGGGATTGAGGTTCCACGAACCAGATAGGAGAATTTGCTCTTGTAACCCCCTACTTCCCCCCGCATTGAGGAATTTTTGCACGTTTTGAAAGTTATTGTGCCCTTCAATTACCGCACCCGCAATTTCCCCAGGCGTAATCGGAATCCCGTCTAGAGTAGTCACGATGCCGACTTTATCCGCGCTGACTTGATATACCCGCAACTGAGCCGCAGACATCTCGTGTTGGTCGGCATTTGCCGCCATAATTACCTTAAATAAGGCGGTATTAATCCGATAGGTACCAGCAGTCAAAAATCCTAACTGTCGCCCCTTCTCGCCCCCCTGAGTGAGGAATTTACGCGCATCTTGGAAGTTATCACAATTAACGATCGTCCCCAAAATTCGTTCCGAGGGAATCGAACTACCATCCGCCGCGACAATTAGGGCAATTTCCCCCTGTGGGACGACGACAACCTGTTCTTTCTTGACTCCATATTGCCACGGCCAATAGCCCCAATGCCAGCCCGGAGCAAGGGTATCGGCTTGCAATCCCGCCTCGCCATTGAGGGCAATTAACCGATCGGGCGATAAACCTTTCCCCGATATGGTAAATTTCTTAACAACGATGCCGACTTCGCGTTCGCCGATGACAACTAAACCACCGAAGAACAGGGGAATGGCAACGATCGTACCACCGATAACCAAGAGAATAATCAAACCGCTCAGATCGCCTAAAACTACTTTACTAATTACGGGCGCATCTTGTCTGGAGGGTTGAGCGATCGTGCTAGATTCGCTATTACTAGGATCTGCATGGACGGCATCGATAGATCCGGCTAAGGCAATTGTCGTGGCAATGGCAGCAGTGTAACCAAGTACGGAACCAGAGCGTGCGAGAATTTTTCGGAAACTGTACATATATTTCGCCCTAATAGGCAATTAATCTCTACAGTAGCACTTCAATCGCAACCTACTAGATTTCGTCAACTTCTCTTCAATTTTTAGATCGAAAGAGAGCGAGTGAAAAAATCCACTCGCTCTCTTTAAATAACACAGTTTCCTGGGATAACATTTACTCTGACTGTGAATGAATTAATTAACGGATACTGGGATCGCGATATGCTGGTGCGTCATCGCGGTTGCTGTGACTCTCTTTACGTCGTCCCAATAGTCCAAACAAGCCAGTCAAACCAGCAAGTCCCCACAGACCCCGATCGTCGTTGCGGTCTTCATAAGTAGTAGTTGTAGTGCCTTGAGTGCTATTGCGGGGGGTCGCAACTTGAGCCGAAGCAGGCACAGTCATGGGGATAAAGGCAATACTTGTAGCGAGAATGCCAGCACTAATTAATTTGAGAGTAGAGGATGGTTGCATTGTTTGGAACTCCTGATTTTAAAGATGTTTGTTTGTAGTTGGCGATAGCCTGCCGTTAGGCACAGGCAGACGTTTCACGTTGGCGGATCCTTACCTTTGGCATTACGGAACGAGAATGCCTGTAAGTTATTGACTCAATTACTTCCTAATTTAACCGAGCTAGTTTTAAAAGAACTCTGTCATAAGTTCTATGTTAAAAAAATGGAAGTAGTCCTAAAGGTGTAAAGTGTGGGAAATGTGGGAGACCTTTTCAAGATAGTGGATAGTGGATAGTGGATAGTGAATAGTGAATTCTGAATGTCCGATTTACCGATGCAATTGCCAACCGAATTACCCCTCATCTTGGCTGGGCCGATGTTGCGGCACACCACACCGGAATCGGTGACGGTTTGGGTTGCACTTAAAGCGGCTTGTCGCGTTACCTTGCAAATTTTTGATACTCAAGCTAGCGGGCATCAGATCGGCAGGAGTTTGTTTGCGGGTAGTCGCGAGACGATCGCCCTCGGCGCGCATTTACATATCGTCGCGGTTACAGCGACGGCACAGCAAGGCACAGAATTAACAGCCGTTGGCGGAAAGCCCGCTCTCCTGGAGAATGGCATTTATGCGTACGATTTAACTTTTTCGCAACTAGATCGGGTCGAGGCAGATCGCTCGTCACCCCAGATAGTATCGATGGTGAATATGCCGAATTTGAATATTAGCTATTTTGAACATAGATATCCCACCTTCGTCCTCCCGCCCAACCAGCTTGCAGATCTGCGGATCGTACATGGTTCCTGCCGCAAACCGCACGGGGCTGGATTGGATGCCCTGACAATTCTCGATCGGCTCCTCGCCACAACAGCAGATCGACCATCCGAGCGTCCCCAGCAACTGTTATTCACAGGCGACCAAATTTATGGCGATGACATCACCGATCCCTTATTGTGGGCGGTTAGTAATCTCAGCGATCGACTATTGGGCTGGACTGAAAAATTGCCAATTGCCAATCCGCCAGCACCAGGCACCTTTGGCAATCGCGCCGAAATTGCGACGCAGCAAGCAGGTTTAACTGGGGGATTGCGCCATCGACCGCAGAAAGTTAGCAATCATTTATTCAGTTTTGGTGAATATACCGCAACTTATTTACTCACATGGTCGCCTGCATGTTGGACGCAAATATTTCCGTCTGGTAGATCGCTAATTAAAGATCGTCAAGCTGCTAAAAAGTGGGATTTACAGGTACAACAGCTCAAGCAGTTCATTGCTGGATTAGCAGACGTTCGCCGCGCGCTGGCAAATATCCCCCTCTATACAATTTTCGACGACCATGAAGTCAGCGACGATTGGAATCTGAATCAGGCTTGGTGCCTGCGGGTACTGGGACGACCTTTAGGCATACAGGTGGTGCAAAATGCCCTGCTAGCATACACAATTTTTCAAGCCTGGGGAAATACGCCGGATCGATTTAAGCCGGATACAGCGGGCGGGAAACTGCTAGCCGCAGCACAAACTCGCTCGGCAAGTGGCGGGCGAGATCTTGCCGCTAATCTAGAGATCGGGCGACTGCTAGGAATGTCTCAAATCGAACCTCTGACGGGATTGCCCAAATTTGTCAAAGATGGGGAAGTCTCGATCCTCGATCGCGACCCGGAGGCGGTAAGCTGGCATTATACGATCGAGAGCAACTGTCACCAAATCATTGTCTTAGACACCCGCACCTGGCGCGGTTATCATCTCGATCGAGCGGTTATCGAGCCACCAATGCTATTATCGCCCACAGCATTCGATCGTCAATTAATTCAGCCGCTCCAAGCTCCACATCCCAGCGACGCACCCAGACAAACATTCATCGTCGCACCGACAAATCTATTTAGCCTACCCGTCATCGATTTAATTCATTACCTGTCGCTCAAATACCATACCGCCAATTCCCAACGGTACGAACGCATATTTGCCGCCGATGTCGGCGATGCTTGGAATATTCACACCCCCGCTCTAGCGCGCCTATTAACGATCCTCTTAACTCATCGCGATCGGATTGTCGTATTATCTGGGGATATTCATTACGGTGCGGCGGCGCAATTATCTTATCGTCAGATGTCTAAAAATTTATCATCCGTACTGGTGCAACTGACAGCCAGCGCGTTCAGAAATGAGGAAATGAAGACAAAACTGCTGCACACTCGCCTCAAAGATTGGTTATTCCCCGCCAAAATCCGCCACTCGATCGGCTGGAATAGCCCACCGCAAATGTTACCATTTAGAGCGCGGCAACCTAGATCCCAGCTCCAATCGCCTCACGACTGGGAATGCACCCTCAGATCGATCGAACGTCAGCGCGCGCAATTAACAACTGGAAATCGTGCCGATCTGATTGTTGAAAATGTCCGAGTCAACAATTTTTTACAACCATTAATGTGGTGGAAATCTGGTTGGTTTCAAGACAATCGCGAAATCGTCGGTATCAATAATTTAGCCGTAGTAACATGCCAATCTGAATCGATCGTTCAAGATTTGTATTGGTACTTTCCCCAACACCCCAATCGACTGGTATACAGTCGTTTTATCGCACCATTCGATCCTGGTATTAAATGATAGTGTTATTTTAGATTAATGATGGACTCACGCGATCTGAGATCTCATTTTCGAGCCTTTGCTGGGGCAGAACGCTACAGTAAATTCCTGAGCTGTATGAATCTAACATCCCGCGTCAAAGGGCGTTTGTTATACTGGCAAGAACAGCTCTGGGATGCTTTTATATCCTCTTCTGGGTTTCAATCGATCGATTTTGTGGATCTGGTTGAGATTTTCGGTATTTGCGAGACCCACGATTGCCCGTTGCAGGTTCCCGCCGAGCGCAAGCCTCTGCCTGAAATTCGCCATACACCTGAATATGCCACAGCCAGGGAAACTATCTTCCCCTGTGCCGATAGTAACTGGATCTGCCTTGACTGTCGGGCGGCGGCTCAACGTTGGATTGATGAAAACGCCGAATTGTGCAGCCTCCTCCGGTGCCAAACCACATACATAGGCTTTTACGAACGGCGCGGTTTGACAGATCCTGGTAACAAATTTCCAGAATCAGTGATGTTAAGAATCATGGAACGCGAACGCGAAATCGCAGCAGGAATGCGACCTGGCGATGAGTTGTGGGAATGGGATAGCGGTGGCAGTAATTTCGGTAAAGGAGGTCTTGCAGTGGTTCGTGACGGTCGCATCATCCGAAAATGGTCTGAATTCAAATAAATCCCAGACACTCCCCGCTCCCCGCTCTCTTCTCGATCTTTTTCATACTCCGTTGGCGAAGCCTCTTCTAAGGAACTTAGCTGAAACTGGCTCAGAGCAAGGATCTGTAAATTGGGTTGAAGCATGAAATTAGGGCGTGCCCAAACAAAGTTTCTTTCACCCTTTAGACGACATTTATGTCGGCTCAG
>NZ_JANPLS010000496.1:0-4529 GCF_031422475.1 Chamaesiphon sp. VAR_48_metabat_403 | reverse complement strand
AGCGAAAAGTGCGTTCTTGGGGCGCGAGCTTTGTGGGGGAAGCTTCCCCCACAAACGTCGCTTGTTTCCCCTGTCTTGTCTTGTCGTTTTCTTATTCGGGGGGAACCCCCGAATAAAAACGCCGCTGTCTCGCCTTTTTTGACGGGGAACCCGTCCATTCGCGTAGCGTCTCCGTTAGGAGAAGGCGAGCCGCAAGTAAAGCACCTTTTCAAGAGAGTCGATAGAAGTAGACGATCGCAGGAATTGAGAGTTAAGCTAGAGTCAATAGGTTCGGACACTCTTAGCTTCTTTAGAGATTAAAATTCCTGCATCCTGCGTTACCCTTATGAAGACTGAGGACTACTCTATGTTAGAAAACCGCGATTACACTTTAATTATCGATAAAAGTGGCAGCATGTCCACCAAAGATCGAGCAGGTGGGGCGAGTCGGTGGCAAATTATGCAAGAATCAGCATTAGCTCTAGCGAGTAAGTGCGAAGAACTCGACCCCGACGGGATTACATTTTATCTATTTTCAGGTAAATTCAAACGCTACGATAATGTGACTGCGGCTAAAGTTGGTGCAATTTTTCAAGAGAACGATCCTTCTGGAAGAACCGATTTAGCAGCAGTATTAAAAGACGCTACCACTAACTATTTACAGCGCAAAGCACAAGGGCAAATTCCTGCTAATGGCGAGATTATTTTAGTGGTTACCGATGGCGAACCCGACGATCGTAAAGCGGTAATGCAAGTCATTTTAGACACCACTCAAAAACTCGATCGCGATGAAGAATTATCGATTTCTTTCATTCAAGTCGGGATGGATGAAGCCGCTACCAAGTTTTTAAAAATCCTCGATGACGATCTCGGACGCGCTGGTGCAAAGTTTGATATCGTCG
Organism: Chamaesiphon sp. VAR_48_metabat_403; assembly: GCF_031422475.1. Taxonomy (NCBI): domain Bacteria; kingdom Bacillati; phylum Cyanobacteriota; class Cyanophyceae; order Gomontiellales; family Chamaesiphonaceae; genus Chamaesiphon; species Chamaesiphon sp. VAR_48_metabat_403. The sequence continues at coordinate 3,648 of NZ_JANPLS010000496.1, read as the reverse complement.
ATACCATGACAATGAATGACATGGAAGATCTCACCCTCAAGGAAGTCTTGCTCGCCGCGATTAGTGATTGAGGAAAGAAATGAGAGTTGGGAAATTTTGGATTAACCATACCCACTTTCAACTTTAAATGACTAATCATTGCCCCTAAATACCTGACTTCTGGAACTTAAATTAAAGTCAGGTATCTATTGGCGATCGAATTTCAAAGATCGATCCAATTAAATCTCGTTTATTGACTTTTTCAGCAAGTCCTAAATACAGCAAATAAAATTACAATATTTAAAGCCGCCACCGCTTATATAAAAGGGGTAAGACAGAAAGTAAAACCAAGAAACTAGAAGCACAAATAAATTGCAGCCGATCGCCATCTTGAAAAGCAATTTTGCCAGAAGTGCCCAACCAAGTATAAGCAATACTGCCAGGAATCACGCCGATAAAAGTGGCGATCGTATAAGTATCAATTTTAATCGGGGTAAGAGCTAGTAAAAAGTTAATAATATTGAATGGAGCGATCGGGGTAAATCGCAATGCTAAAATTAATTCAAAAGCATTACTTTCCATCGATCGATCGAATTTTTTCAGTAATTTGTGGTTGCCAAATTTAGCGATCGCCCAATCATAAAATACATATCTAGTTAAATAAAATGCCCCAACTGCACCCAAAGTTGCTGCTATTGCCGACCAAATCGTCCCCCAGACTAGTCCAAATACCACGCCGCCAGCTAGTGTATGCACTACAATCGGCAACCCCAGTACGGCTAATATGACATAGGTAGAGATAAAAATCGGTACCGTCCAAATTCCTAATGCTTGTAAATAATCAGATAGAATTTGACGATCGAGTAAGTTTCGCGCGGGAGTGATGAAAAAAAGTAGAATCGCGCCAAGTAGTAAGATAATTTTAAAGTATTTTTTAGATTGATGTTTGAAGTTAGGACTAATTATTTTTGTTGCCACGATCGCCTATTTATAATTTATCGTTAATATAGCAGTTCTCAATAATATGCATCGGGTTTTGTACGCGTGCTTATTAATTTTCGGGTGAAATGCTAGCTGCCGATCGACTAACCATCAGTTTTTTTCGTAAATCAATCGCGGCAAAAATACTCAATACATCGCACTGCCATTCAGGTAAAATCGAGGTCATAATTATCTCTTCCACACTATTAATCCAGCATAAGCCGATCGCCAGCCAGAGCGTGTTAGCATAATTAAATCCAAACAATCCAATCGTGGCAATTAGCAAACCCAAACCCCAAGCTTTAGCAGTATAGGTATGAAAACTGGGAAATTTTTGGAATTTAATCAGGGAGATCGCAAACAGACAAACCTGTGCGAATACTGCCAATAATAGCGGAACTTGAAAATTGATAATTGTATCGGGATGTACCAACCAAGTACTCAGTGCAATACAAGTATATAAACTAATATCCGCCCAGCTATCTGCCTGTCGCAGTTTGACGGTACTTACACCCAATCGACGGGCAATAATGCCATCGAATATATCTGAAAGTACGGCGACAACATAGCCGATGATAAACCACTTACCAATCTGACTATCGAAAGCATCTAATAGTAGCAACGGCGCAATTGCAAACCGCAGTCCTACCAGCATACTCGGAATGTAAGTTAGTTTTAGCATGAGTTTTGCCGATCGATGTAACTCTGGTGTAATTATAACTGGCTTTCTTTAGGCTTTAGGTTTTAGGTTTTAGGTTTTAGGCTTTAGCGAAGATCTACCCACCCCACTGGGCGGGTGACCCGACCAGTAGCCCTACGGGCACCCCTCTCTTGAAAAGGTGCTTTACTTGGGGAAACAAGCGACGTTTTGGGGCGCGACGTTTTCGGGGGAAGCTTCCCCCGAAAAGCTCGCTTGGGAAGCTTCCCCCCAAAAGCTCGCGCCCCAAGAACGCACTTTTCGCTCCAGGGAGGGGATTTTTCCACTCCTTACTCCTTACTCAAAAAAACTACCCGATCGCGAAAAATCTGGCTAAGATTAAAAGTATCGGGAAAATATTAATCTTTCGATCGCTTCAGATTCAGACCGAAACACAACTACTGACATGGATGGAAATTTAAGCTTTTCCTCCCATCGCACTACACTCCCGTTCGGGTAACTGCATGAATTTATTGGAGTCAATCGCCCCATTCGATGGCTACGCTACAGCTATCGCTCAAGAGCTATTTGGTTTATTGGGGGTCGATGTCAAGGTGCAAAACCGCGAACGCTTGCCCCAGTATGGCCCACTGTTAATTGTCTGCAACCATCGGAGTTTCCTCGACCCATTCGTGCTAACTAGTTTTCTGAATACGCCGATTAACTTTGTGTGTCATCGTTATATGGGTAACGTTCCCGTCTTGCGAGAAATATTGCAAAGTTGCGGTGGGTTCCCGTTGAGTAATAATGACTGGTATCGGGATTTATTAGAGCATTCTACCGAATTGCTCGATCGCGGTAAAACGATCGGGATTTTTCCTGAAGGTGCTGCGCCAATGCTCGCAACCCCGGCACCCAAAGGATTGTGTCATTTTTATCGCGGTTTCGCGCATCTGGCTTTGCAAGCAACCGTGCCCAATTTACAGATTTTGCCAGTCGCAATTTATTCCGAAGCGGAAACTCAATTGCCTGCAATTCCCCTGAGCGTGTTCCATTATTTAGACCCCTTAGAGCCGCTATTTAGACAAGATGGCTGGCATCCAGCCGTGCTTTATCAGCAAGCGACGATTCGGATTGGTACGCCGTTTTCGATCGCGCCGTACCGAGATGGTTACCACGGTCGTCAAGCTGGTAAAGTAGTAAAAGATCTGACGGCCACCCTATCACAACAAGTTGCTGACCTGCTCGCAGCCTAAATCATGCAGCTTCATCCCCTGAGTTTTTTTCAACCTCGACCCGCACAGCCACATTTGCCATTATTTGTATTCTTTCCGGGGATGGATGGAACGGGTCGGTTATTTTACAAACAAATCGATAAATTGGCTGCTAGATTCGATTTGCGGTGTTTGGCAATTGCCAGTGACGACCGTAGTGATTGGCAAGGATTGGTAGATCGATCGATCCAGTTTATCGCAACCGAACTCCCCCCTGGAAGACAACTATACTTATGCGGCGAGTCGTTTGGTGCATGTTGGGCAATGCAGGTGGCGGAAAGGCTGAAAACCCAGATCGAAAAATTAGTCTTAATCAATCCGGCTTCGTCCTTCGTCCGATTGCCGTGGTTGAGCGAAGGGAGCGCACTCTCTAGTCTGTTGCCAGATAGTATGTATCCATTATCCGCACGGATACTTGCTAATTTTCTCGCCAATGCCGATCGAGTTACCGCCGAAGATCGCCAAAATTTAATCGATGCAATGCTCTCCGTCCGACCGCAAGCTGCGGCTTGGCGACTGAGTTTATTACGCCAGTTTCAGATAAATTCGGTATTGCCAGCAATTACAGACATCCCCACGGAACTAATCGCTGGAGAACATGACAGGCTGCTCCCGTCGGTGCTAGAAGTGCGCTTTCTCCACCAACAACTTCCCAAGTCAAAAACAACTTTACTACCCCTCAGCGGTCATGCTTGCCTGCTAGAAAGAGATATTAATTTAGCCGATCTCTTGTAAGCGGGGAGTAAGAAGTAAGAAGTAAGAAGTAAGAAGTAAGAA
>NZ_JANPLS010000495.1:0-2938 GCF_031422475.1 Chamaesiphon sp. VAR_48_metabat_403 | reverse complement strand
CTTGATATACTTTTTGGCGACAGATACTACCAGTCGCAGATTGGCTTCTACCATCCGGCGTTTGGCATTTTCACCCGCAGCAACGGTTTTTTGCAGTTGCAGTTCGTCGGTATTGGCAGCAGTAGCCCATTCAGTCAAACTCGGCTCGCGGCTGAGTTCTTCGATTAGAGTATTCTTGACCGCCACCAGGATCGTCAACTGCTGTACCTGCTTACCGTACAGGATTTCCTGTTCGTGGGTGAGCAAGGGCACGCGCCCGATTTCACGGAGGTAGGTACGGACAGTATCGGTTGATGCTTGAGCAGTTTTCATGACTCTGGCTAAAATGTAGGGGGAATTTTTTAGATGCAAAATCTCGATCGCAGCAGAGTGCCCACTCGTTTGCCTCATTGGTAATGTGTTACCAGTCGTAAGCGTGGAGAGTCTCAGTTGCCGTTGGGTCTCAAGTTTACTTTTACGCTTTCTCTAATAATCTTAACATTTCTATACAATTCTCGATCGATCTTTTTTATCCTCAGCCAATTGGCTGACAGTATAGGTTCTAGATTTTAGGGGTCTCGATCGGATCGGAATTTACGCCCAACCGCCGCGAGATAACCGTCTCAATCGATTTACTTCTACTCTCATCATAGTTAAGATTTATTTACACGATTGCGATCTACAGCACAATTCAGACAAGTTACATTTAATGCAGACATTTTGGTTGGTTCGCCACGCACACAGATTAGATTTTACCGAGCCAGAATGGTTCGAGAGTGCAATTTACCCTTACGATCCGCCGCTTTCGCTCCAGGGGGTAGAACAAGCGGAGGCATTGGCAGTAAAATTTTCTAGCGTGCCGATCGACAGCATTTTTACTTCTCCTTTTTTAAGGACGATTCAAACAGTCGATCCGTTGGTAAGATTGCTCCAGTTACCAATCCGGCTGGAATGGGGTTTGTGTGAGTGGTTGTGTCAAGATTGGACGACGGAGTTACCCAAAACTACTCCGATGGCAGATTTGCTAGGATGTTACCCAAATATTGATGGTGATTATCAATCTCTTGTGATGCCTTGCTACCCTGAAACTATTGCGGCATTAAATATACGTCTCAATACTATAGCACACAAACTGATTCAATCCAAAAAAGATCGAATTTTGGCGATCGCGCACAAAGGTTCGGTACTGGGGATCGCCAGTGCATTAACTGGAAACGACGACTGGCGGACTTACGATTTGCCTTGTGGGGGAATTATTAAATTAGTTAGCGATGGCGAGATCTGGTCAGGTATCATCGAGGGGTAAGCCGTGGCGGAGTGCAGAGAGCCGCGCTTGCGCTTTAGGATCGAGAGAGTTGAACAGAAACCTGCCAGAGGATTGTTTTTGGGGGCGGTGCCGTCGTTTCGACTTTTTGGCACTAAAATCGACATCGGAAATGAGTTGGAGGGAAGAAATCCATTCGGCACCAAATCCCATTGCCGTGAGTTGCTGGGCACGATCGGATGTAGCTACAATCAGTCTAGAAGCAGAATACTGGATGTCATGGCGAAACGCCGCACAGAATTTTTCAATGTAAGTATCCGCTGTCTCTAAAAAGTCACTGTAGTGAATCGATAAGTTGGGTGTAACTATCTCGCAATAGGCTGGGGCATCGCGACTGTAGGCATCGAAAACGATTTTAGTTTGGTAATCTTCAAAAGCACTGAAGTTGATTAGTGCTTCGACTAATTTATTCCGTGCGGCTTCTAAATCGGCTCTAGATCCCGAACTGAGCGGGTTACTATTTGTCTGTCGGTCGTGTAAATCCGTCCAGGCTCCAATCACGTTGTAGCCATCAACGAGCAACACAGCTTGCTTTCGTGAGGGAGGCATGGTTCAATTTACAACCTTCTTAATAAATTTTTATATTAACTTATCTAATATTAGCAAGTTGTGGGATAAGTGGATAGGGGGGTGGGGGATGGGGGACGGGGAGACTGGGAGAAAAGGACGCTTGCGTCCATATCCACTATCCACTAAAACCTAAAACCTAAAGCCTCTCCAACAAGACGACTGCGTAGGCGCAGATGCCTTCTTCTCTGCCTGTGGCATCTAATTTTTCGTTAGTGGTGGCTTTGACACCAATTTGTTCGGGTGATAATTTCAGGGCTTGTGCCAAGCGATCGCGCATGGTAGTAATATGGGGCTTGAGCTTAGGACGTTCGGCAACGATGACTGTATCGAGATTACTAATTTGCCAACCGCGATCGATAATTAAACTATTGACTTGCTGTAAGAGTTCGATACTATCGGCACCAGCCCATTTAGCATCTGTAGGCGGGAAAAAGTGCCCGATATCGCCCAGGCTTAATGCACCCAACATCGCATCCATAATTGCATGAGTGAGGACATCAGCATCGCTGTGTCCTAATAATCCTAGCTCGTGTTCGAGCTGCACTCCACCTAAAATTAGCGGGCGATTGGCAACGAGCCGATGAATGTCGTAACCATTACCAATTCGGATGTTCATGCAGATTTGAGGAGTGGGATGTGTCAAAATATCTATTATCGATCGTATCGTACAGATCGCCAGCTTCGAGCGGTAACTAAAAAGTAATATTCTCAACGCACAGAGCATCACAAGATCGAGATCTCCAATCATGGAACGAAAATTGATGGATACAATTAGAGAACACAGTCGAGATATCGTCGATACCATCACCGCTCAATTGGAAGCAATCGCCGCTAATTTTGGCTGCTAAGTGGATTGTCGAACGGTAGACCTTTCCTCCGATGGTATTCAATAAATTATTACCATTAATTAGCAATCGTGTGGATATTTTAGCCGAGATGTAAAGGCTCAAATGTTTTTAAACCTATTTTCATCAGGATAAACGAACTTCCCCAAATCAAAGAAATGAGGCTAAGCAACATCACAATTCCTAATTCACGTTTTTGATTCATGTCAAATATTGTAAC
>NZ_JANPLS010000494.1:0-3696 GCF_031422475.1 Chamaesiphon sp. VAR_48_metabat_403 | reverse complement strand
CTCCAAGCCGCACGGCGTAACAATCTCCGCTGGCCGAGTAATATCGGTTTATTTGCCAAGTCTTTGGCAAATTTAGAGGGAGTTGGACGGCAATTTAATCCAGAAATTAATTTATTTGAGGAAGTGCGACCGCTGATGACGGATATGTTTCAGCGACAGTTAATTGGTGATGATTTGGTGCAATCTTTACTCAGAACTGGCTTGGAATTAAAGCAACTTTCACTTCAGTCACCGCGCCAGTTGGCTTTTTTGCTCGATCGATTTAGTTCAGAAACGTTAAAGCTCAAGATCGAGATTAAAGATTTAGATGGAGTTCAGCGCAGTGTCAATGATGGTGCCAATCGGCGATCGTTTAGTACGGTTGTCGGTGCCTTAATTATCGGCGCGGCAATTGTTTCTACCAATGCTCAAACGCCAGAGTTGCAATTGCTGAGTAATATTTTATTCGGCGCAGCAAGCATTCTGGGCGTGTGGCTGTTGGTCAAAATCATTCGTTCTGACAATTCGATCTGATTTCCTCACAAGTTCCTTAGATTTGAGTCCTACAGTAGAACTTAGATTCCATCGTATTCAAGCAAGGTCGATCTATGCCGATTGATAACGACCGTAAAGCTACTGGATTAAACTTGCCGATTCCGAGTGGTTTAATCTTCCTGATTTGGCTACTAGTCATATTGGCATGGTCGGGGCAAAGCTACCCACGTAAGTCTTACAGCGAATTTATCCAGCAAGTCGAAGCTGGGCAGGTAGTTAAGGCAACGATTTTCCAGGGGAAAGGCTACGCCAACGACGATCGAGAAATTCAGTACGAATTAAAATCTGCACCTGTCACTAAATCCAAGAGTGCTGAAGCCAAAAATATCTTTGTCACCAGACGACTAGCCGAAGATCCCGAACTAGCGAAACTTCTCCGCGCTCATCAGGTCGAGTATTCGGTACCCGCACCCAATCCGCTGAGTGGAATCTGGTCAATTTTGAGTTGGTTTATATTTCCGTTAGTGTTTCTTTCGCTCTGGTCGAGATTTAGTGGTGCCGAGCGCGAACAGACATTGAACCAACTGTTATCGGAAATGGATGGATTTGCCGCTAATACAGGGGTAATTTTGCTGTCTGCAACCAACCGCCCCGAAGTCCTCGATCCGGCCCTACTGCGCCCTGGACGGTTCGATCGACAGATCGTAGTCGATCGACCAGATAAACTCGGTCGGCAAGCAATTTTGGTCGTTCATGCCCGCAATGTGAAGATGTCGGATGATGTGGATTTACTCAAATTAGCCGCCCGCACGCCCGGATTTGCAGGCGCAGATCTGGCGAATTTGGTCAATGAAGCTGCTTTATTGGCTGCTCGTCACAACAGAGAAGCTGTGAGCATGTCAGACTTTGAAGAAGCGATCGAGCGCATTCTCACCGGACTAGAGAAGAAATCTCGCGTTCTCAACGATATGGAAAAAGAAACTGTGGCATACCATGAAGTCGGTCATGCAATTGTCGGTTCGCTGATGCCAGGATCGGGATCGTTGGCGGAGCCTCTCGGAACGAGAATCGAAAAAATCTCAATCGTCCCGCGTGGCGTGGCTGCTCTGGGCTATACCTTGCAACTTCCCCAAGAAGATCGCTTTTTGATGGTGGAAGATGAATTGCGCGGTCAGATTGCCATGCTACTGGGCGGGCGATCGGCGGAAGAATTGATTATGGGTAAAGTCTCGACGGGAGCTAGCGATGATATCCAAAAAGCCACCGATTTAGCCGTTGGCGAAGCCTCCGCTTTGCGGAATCGCTATGTGACGATTTACGGGATGAGCAAACAACTTGGGCCGATGGCATTCGACAGATCCGCCAGTCAATTCCTCGGTGGCTGGGGCAATCCCCGTCGTCCGCTCAGTCCAGAAGTCGAGTCCGAAATCGATCGAGAAGTCAAACACCTCATCGACAATGCCCACCACATCGCTGGTGCAATCCTAGCCCACAATCAATCACTACTCAAGGAGGTAGCAGCAGTATTACTAGAACGGGAAATTCTCGACGGACAGAAATTGCATGAATATCTCGATCGAGTAGAAATACCTCCATTATTAGCTACTTGGCTGGAGAGTGGAGAGATTTCAATCAATCCTGTTTCTGATGGGCGATTTGCGGCGGTCTGCAATGGTTTGAATTCACAACATTTACACAAAAACTTACGCTAAAAGAACTAACAATATGACGTTAAGCAATGAACCCTTTACATCTATCTACCCAACTTTTCACCCGAACAATAGCCTTCCTCTAGCATCGTCGATTCTCCAAGGAGAGGCTAACGCCAACGCTCATCCAACTTTAAATCACCGACTATCAACAAAGGTCTTAACTCTTTGGACTCATGCTCTAAATATTTACTGCAAAGCTTGGTGGATTGAAATTTTCACCGAACAGCCCAAATGCACCTACTATTTTGGCCCATTTGCAGGTGCTCAGGAAGCTGAAGCAGCTAGCACAGGCTTTGTAGAAGATCTTGAAGCTGAATTTGCCCAAGGCATCAAAATCAAAATCGACAGGCATTGTCAACCCGATTTGCTGACGATCGAACACGACTAAATCGAATCATTAGGATCATAATTATGTTAGACATCGACGAAATGAGTTCCAAAGAAATCTACGAATTATTACGCAAAATTGGCTACGGACATCTTGGTTTCATCCATGAAGGCAAACCCTATGTGATGCCTATGCACTACTATCTCGAAGGTGAAGAAATCTATATGTTCACAACTGAAGGTATGAAGACTCATGACATCGATGCCAGTCCCGAAATCTGTCTCCAAGTCGAAGAAATCATTAATGACCCCTTACACTGGCGCAGTGTAATTGTGGCTGGGCAAGCTAAACGCCTAACTGAGAAAGCAGATATCGAACGAGTCCAAAAATTAATTAAAGAAACTAATCCCACACTTTCTCCAGCACTCAACCGCACTTGGATTGATTCTTGGGGACGAGCGGAAGTAGTGGCAATCTATCGGGTGTATCCGAGTGAAATGAGCGGACGCACAACTGATGGTGTCAGCAGCCGGATGATGAGAGCGTAGGAAGGTTAAATTGCTATCGATAGCGATTGCATTGTCAATTGCTATCGTTGGCGTAGCCGCGCCGAGAGGTAATCGGCTAAAATGACAATAAATAACCTATGAAATTATTATCAGACTGGGGCATTATAACTAAGGATTTATTAGTTGTGTCAAACGGATTTCTATTCAGAGTAATCTAATCGGCTGATTGACTACCCAAAACAATCAGCGAGAGTTTGGAGTAAATCTCTGGCAGTAAAGGGTTTGGCGATGAAATAACAGCAGCCAAAGCGTTCTGCTCGATCGACTGCTTCGACAGAATTGAGTCCACTCATGGCGATTACAGGTAAATCGGGATTGAGTTGGTGCAGCGCAGTAACGGTGGTAAGTCCGTCCATCACTGGCATCATCATATCGATTAAAACACCATCGATCGCGTCTCGATGCTGGACATAAAGTTCGATCGCTTTGGCACCATCATTAGCAGTCAAGACCCGATAATTATATGTCTCCAGCGTAGCTTTAATCAGCGTACTAATCGCAATTTCATCATCGACGACTAGAATCAACTGTTGCCGACCTGATGGTAGTTGAGCTTCATTCTCGTCGGGCTGGATCGGGGTATCGGAGGCGGGGATATAGATCTGAAATTGCG
>NZ_JANPLS010000493.1:0-3562 GCF_031422475.1 Chamaesiphon sp. VAR_48_metabat_403 | reverse complement strand
TCACAGGCTTAATTAAATAATCGGATATTTTAGAACCAATGGCATCTTCCATAATATGCTCTTCTTCACTTTTGGTGATCATAATAACAGGAAGTTCCGGCTTTGAGCTTTTAATAAGGGTCAGGGTTTCTAAACCGCTGATTGTTGTGAAATGTCCGCCTACGTGGAATAAATATTATCTCAGTCGGGTTTGGCGGACTTCGCACTCCGAGCCACGACTTCCAGTCGTAGGCACTCCTTTATGCCCCGATCGAATCGCCACCCTCTAGACGATCGATATTTAACATCAACTATTACAAATCCTAAATCCTATGACCACTTCTACTTCGGCACCTCGATCGGGAACATTAAAAACTACCAATCAAGACTTTATCAGCTTTCAAGGAGTCACTAAAACTTATCCTTCTCGAGCGGGATTAAATGTCGTCATTAAGAATATCGATCTCACCGTCAAACAAGGTGAATTTATTTGTATTATTGGACACTCTGGTTGCGGTAAATCTACATTACTAAATACACTTTCTGGATTTGCCACACCCAACGAAGGTCAAGTCACCATGAATGGTAAGTTAATTACCAAGCCAGGTCCCGATCGAATGATGGTTTTTCAAAGCTACTCTCTCATGCCGTGGATGACAGCTTATGATAATGTCTATTTTGGATTGGATTCAGTCCATCCCACCAAATCTAAATCAGAAAAAGATCGGATTGTCCGTGATACTTTGACGATGGTTGGTTTGGGCGAGGCAATGGAAAAAAAACCCACCCAATTATCTGGGGGGATGCGCCAGCGCGTAGCAATCGCCAGAGCTTTTTGTCTACGTCCTGAAGTCTTAATTCTAGACGAACCTTTTGGTGCGCTTGATGCAATTACCAAGGAAGAAATGCAGGAAGAAGTATCGGAAATCGTTCGTGAAGTTGGCTGTACCGTGCTGATGGTGACACACGATATCGATGAGTGTTTATTCCTGGCCGATCGGTTAGTGATGATGACAGAAGGCCCAGCGGCGGGCATTGGTGAGATTTTAGAGATTCCCTTCGAGCGTCCACGAGATCGCGAACAAATGCTCGAAGATCCTCGTTATTATGAATTACGTAACCGCGCCCTCGAATTTTTATATAGTGGAAATTCTCACTAGTTTAAATCGATATTCAGGTATGGACAACTATCGGTAGAGGCGATCGACGATCGCCTCTACCGATAGTTTTAGCGTTAATTTGGGTATTGTATGACTACGAACCGATCTCTGCACCGATTCGGTCATACTACACATAGGCGATTGTGGATGCGATCGATATTTTGTATCGATCGTCACTATTTAGTCTAAAATGTATACTAATTTTAAGTTGACACCAGATCGCGACGATCTAAAACTTATGGTTGCGGCAGACAATAAAAGTCATTTTGACAGCCAATTAGAGCCGTAACTGTATCGTGAATATCAGTATCGATCCCGATCGGGCAATTAAGATATGTTGCTAATGATGTGCGATCGACTGAGTTTGCGGAAATCGCAGCTAGCGGTGCGATTGTCAGGACATATTACAAAAACGTAGTCCGATTTTCACTCGATCGATCCTGTCAACTCAAACATCCTAAAATTTAATCGTGAGGAGCACCACCCGAATGTCATCAGCGTTTTGGAAATCTGTATTTATCGGCCCGATTGCGTTAGGGATCGCCATGTCGCTATCGGCTAGGACAATGGCAACACCACAGTCGAATCGCCTCGACACCGCCCCTACAAATGCGGCTAATAGCTTAATCTTAAACAAAGTCAGTAGCACCAAACCGGTCAGCATCGCGGCTGGCGAAGTCAATCCTGCTAGCAAGCCAGCGACAGATCCCGATGGCGTGGCTAACGAAGTTGTCAAACCGGGCGACTGGCAATATACCGCCCTGCAAAACTTTGCAGCTAAATATGCTTGCAACCCCAATCTCAACAACCAACCGATCTCTCAAATTGAGTTCGCACGCGGTTTAAATGCCTGCTTGACTAAAGTCGAACCCATGATTGCCCAGCAGCCTGGTAGTGTCACTCAAGCAGATCTCGAAGTCCTCAAAAGACTGACTCAAGAATATCGCGCCCAACTAACTGAAGTCGATAGTCGGTTGACTGGTGTAGATAAAAAAGTCGCCCAACTGCAAGCAAATCAGTTTTCGACTACTACCAAACTTAAAGGTGAAGCTGTATTTAACGTTACTGGTGTTTTAAGTGGTGCCAGTAATAGTAATATCGTCTTGGGCGATCGGGTGCGGTTATTATTTCAAAGTAGCTTCACTGGTAAAGATATCCTCTGGACGCGTTTAGCAACAGGGAATCAACCTTCTCTCGGTACTAACTTCAAGAGCCAAAGCACTGTAGGTGGTCAGGTCGTCGAGACTGGTGGTAGCAATTCAGTCGGTCTAGACTGGTTGGCGTATCAGTTCCCCGTCGCTAATACCAATGTCTATGTAGCAGCTTTTAACGGTTTACAAGCCGACTATGCACCCACTTACGGATCTAATTTTGAAGATTTTACCGGAGCTAGCGGCGCGCTGTCGGCATTTGCTGAATCTAGCCCCATCTACAAAATTGGTGGTGGTAGCGGGGTCGGGACGAACATCCCCATTGCCGATACCGGACTGACATCGGTATCGCTGGGTTACTTTGCGTTTAATGCTAATAGTCCGACGAATACTCCTCCTGTCAATGGTGGGTTATTCGGTACCGATAATTCGCTATTCGGACAACTCAACTTCAAACTCAGCCCCCAATTAGAAGGTGGTCTCACCTATATCAATAGCTCCCACAATAGCACCATCTTTAACGGTACTGGTGTCCTGGTTGGTACTCCTTTAGCTAATAATCCAGCTCTCGGTCGCACGACTGCCGATTCATTCGGGTTAGCATTTGCTTACAAAGCCAGTGAGAAAGTCGCTTTTAATGGTTTTGCCATGACGACTAATGCGCGTCGAGGTGGTGTCACCGATAATATCTGGAGTTATGGTGGTGGTATTTCCTTCCCTGATGTCGATGGTAAAGGCAGTCTGGCTGGTTTATTTGTCGGTGCGGAACCTTATGTAGGCGGTGTCGGTAGCACGCCCTTCCACTTTGAAGGTTTCTATAAGTACAAATTCAGTGACAATATCTCGATTACTCCTGGTTTGATCTACTTGACTTCTCCCGACCAAGTTACTAATAATGGTGCCTTAATTGGCGTGGTCAGAACTACTTTCTTGTTCTAATAATTACTGATTTATTTAATGATTAGACCCACGCCTGGGTCTAATTTCATCAGTCAGCGGGAATCTATATCCCGTTGGCTGAATTTTTAATGCTTTACCGATCTCTCTTGAAAAGGTGCTCTACTTGGGCTTCACCTTTGGACGGGTTCCCCGTCAAAAGAGGTGAGACCAGACAGGGGAAACCAAGCGACGTTTGTGGGGGAAGCTTCCGTGCGATTCGTTCGGTTGAAACCTAGTAATAGGGGGATTACCGACATTTACTGAGTAACCCACAAGGGTAGAGTTCGCACTTTAATTCTCAGTAGATGATAACTTACCATTCTTGAAGGTGAA
>NZ_JANPLS010000492.1:0-7334 GCF_031422475.1 Chamaesiphon sp. VAR_48_metabat_403 | reverse complement strand
CATCTATGCTTCCTGATTCACAGCAATTGCTTGGGCAATTTCAGTAGAAAAAGCCTCAGCATAAGCCCAGGCATTATCTAAATCTGCTGCCGTCAATTGAGGATAGGCTTCAATGATTTTGTCATCATTAGCACCCATTTGGCGATATTCAACTAGGCTCCAAACTGGAATCCGCATATTTCTAATACAAGCATCGCCACCAACAACTCCAGGTGTTTTAGTAATTCCAGCCCATAAGTTAGTTTTCGCCTGAATCAACTGGACGATCTCATCTTGTTCGTCTGACGATAAAGACAAAATTTGTTGCTTTAGCTCTTGGGTAATCATGCCATCACTACTTCTTACACTACCGCTTCATCCTATGATACTCGATCGAATTGTCAGATCGCTCTTTAGATCTGTCTTTGACTAAGGTTAAGAGTAGGGGTAATGTCTTGTCGTTTTTTTATTCGGAGGGAGCCTCCGAATAAAACCGCCGCTTCATGAATAACCCTTACTCTTAACTCTAATACTACTCTTGATTATAGGCATCCATCGGCAGGCAAGAACAGACCAAATTCCTGTCCCCATAAGCCTGATCGATCCGACCTACTGCTGGCCAGAACTTATAATCCTGCAACCCAGGCACAGGGAACACCGCTTGCTCACGACTGTAGGGACGATCCCAATTAGGATCTACTAGATCGACGATCGTGTGTGGGGCATTTTTCAGGGCGTTGTTTTGCTTATCCACATTACCGATTTCGATTTCACGGATTTCCTCGCGGATGGCGATCATTGCATCGCAGAACCTGTCGAGTTCAACTAGTGATTCGCTTTCAGTCGGCTCCACCATTACCGTTCCGGCGACTGGCCAGGATACAGTTGGGGGATGGAAACCATAGTCGATTAGGCGTTTGGCGATGTCATCGACTTCGATTTCGGCGGTCTTTTTGAACTCGCGCAGGTCGAGGATGCACTCGTGGGCGACGAAACCGTTGCTGCCTTTGTAGAGGACGGCGTAGTGATTTTCTAATCGTTTGGCGATGTAGTTGGCACTGAGGATGGCAACTTCGGTGGCTAGTTTCAGACCCGCTCCGCCCATGAGGGCGATGTAGACCCAGGAAATTGGTAAAATGCTCGCGCTGCTCCAAGGGGCGGCGGAGACTGCACCGATGCCTTGTTTGCCGCCCATTGGGATGACTTTGTGGGTAGGGAGATAGGGGGCTAAATGTGCCATGACACCGATCGGCCCCATGCCAGGGCCGCCGCCACCGTGAGGGATGCAGAAGGTTTTGTGAAGGTTGAGGTGACAGACATCTGCGCCGAAGTCGCCAGGACGACATAAACCGACTTGGGCGTTAAGGTTGGCACCATCCATGTAGACTTGTCCGCCATGCTCGTGGACGATCGAGCAGATTTCGACGATCGCTTCTTCAAATACGCCGTGGGTAGAGGGATACGTCACCATTAAGGCTGCTAATTTGTCCGCATGTTTGGTGGCTTTAGCGCGGAGATCTTCGACATCGATGTTGCCATCATCATCGCAGGCGATCGGGACTACTTGCATTCCGGCCATGACTGCACTGGCGGGGTTGGTGCCGTGAGCGGATTGGGGGATCAGGCAGACGTTGCGATCGATATCGCCGCGTTGGTGGTGATATTCGCGAATTACTAATAATCCGGCATATTCACCTTGAGATCCGGCGTTGGGTTGGAGGGAGATCGCGTCAAAGCCAGTAATTTCAGCCAACCAGCGTTCGAGGTCGTCGAATAATACTTGATACCCTTGCGCTTGTTCGATGGGTGCGAAGGGGTGAATTTGCCCGAATTCTGCCCAGGTTACGGGTACCATCTCGGAGGTGGAATTTAGCTTCATGGTGCAGGAACCGAGGGGAATCATTCCATGCGTGAGGGAGAGATCCTTGGATTGTAGGCGGGTGATGTAACGCAGTAGCTCGGTTTCAGAGTGATAATTTTTAAAAACTGGGTGAGTGAGGTACTCGGAGGTGCGGGCTAATGTTGAGGTTTGGATGCTGGAAGTGGAGCTACTAGTTTCGATTTCGGAGTAGGTGAAATCGAGTGCTTTATCGCCAGCAAAAATTCGCCATAAGTCGATCGCATCGGCGGGTGTGGTGGTTTCGTCGATCGAGATGCCGACGTGATTAGCATCGATCGATCTCAAGTTAATTTGTTGAGATTTTGCCCGTTCTAGAATTTCCGTAGCTTTGCCCGTTACTTGGATCTGGAGCGTGTCGAAATACGGTGCATCGCCAATTGAGTAACCTAGTTTTGTTAAGCCAGTGGCAAGGGTAGTAGTCAGATTGTGAATGCGGGTGGCGATCGTCCTTAACCCATCTGCACCATGATAAACCGCATACATTCCTGCCATAATTGCCAGCAGCACTTGAGCGGTACAAATATTACTGGTGGCTTTATCGCGGCGGATATGTTGTTCGCGAGTTTGGAGCGATAACCGCAGGGCAACTTTACCCCGTTTATCTTTAGATACGCCGACTAATCGACCGGGAATTTGCCGCTTATAGGCATCTTTGGTCGCAAAATAAGCAGCATGTGGGCCACCATAACCTAATGGTATCCCGAAACGTTGCGTATTGCCAACGACGATATCGGCACCGAATTCGCCTGGTGGTTTGAGCAATGTGAGGCTGAGTAAATCAGCGGCGACGGTGACAATTGCCCCGGATTTATGTGCCTGTTTGATTACTTCTGCATAATCATAGACCGACCCATCGGTAGCGGGATATTGTAATAACATCCCAAATATTTCTTGACTAAAATCGATATTTTTGTGGTCGCCAACGACGATTTCAATTCCTAACGGGAGCGCACGGGTTTTAATTACGTCAATAGTTTGGGGGTGACAAGCTTCAGATACCCAGAACGTATTAAATTTGGTCTTCTGAATCCCATAGCTCATCGACATCGCTTCCGCTGCTGCTGTGCCTTCATCGAGGAGGGAGGCATTGGCGATCGCCATCCCCGTCAGATCCATAATTACGGTCTGATAATTGAGTAAAGCTTCGAGCCTACCTTGCGAAATTTCTGGCTGGTAGGGCGTATATTGAGTGTACCAACCGGGGTTTTCTAAGATATTGCGTTGAATGACTGTCGGGGTGATGCAATTGGCATAACCCATCCCGATATACGAGCGGAAAATTTGATTTTTAGCAGCAATTTGTTTGAGCTTATTTAAGACAGTATATTCGCTCTGAACTGTCTCAATTGCTAATGGTTGCTGAAATTTAATGGCGGCGGGAACTGTGCGATCGATCAATTCATCCAAACTGGATACACCGAGTATCCCCAACATCCGATCGATATCTGCTGGCTGTGGCCCAATATGCCGCTGAATAAACTCAGCATCTTTCCTAACATTGATGGCAGGATGAACGTTTGTCGCCTGAGTAAATCGAGTTGGAGATTGAGTCATGTCGATTGGGAATTGGGAATAGACGGTAGGGTATCGATCCACCTGCACGACGATCGCGTCAATTACAGATTATCAATAATTCTATAGATTTATTAACTGTAATAGATCTAGGTGAGTTTGGGTATCAGCAATTCATCCAGATTGGCTCTTTTGAATTCATGGGAAAAAACAGCTAAATTTTGGTAGATAGCTCGTCTGGGAAATGTCTACTGATGGCAAACTGCTTCTAGCTTATAACCGTCGGGATCGATGACGTAGGCAGCATAATAATTAGGATGATATTTGCTCCGAATTCCTGGCGCACCATTATCTTTGCCACCACGCGACAAGGCGGCTTGATAAAAAGCATCGACACTCGCACGATCGATCGCTTTAAAAGCTAAATGTTGGCGTTCGGGAACTACCGTATCTGCTGCTTTACCAGCATACAGCCAAAAAAACATTTGCCCGTAAGCAGCAATCCCCGGAATTGCAAAAGAACGTTGAATGCCTAATGCTCCCAGTACGTTGTCGTAAAAGGCCATCGATCTGTCGAGGTCGGTAATGTAAATGGAAATGTGGTCTAGCATCAGAATAGTGCAGTCTATTTTATCTTAAAATTACAATCCGAATGGGTTGGGTTGCTTTGGGAGATATATGTTCGGCACGATCGCATCCCCAACCCAGCATATTTCTGACTATTGGTCAACCCTCGACTTTCGATCGATATTCAGCAGCGGAATAGATCCCGGCAATTTCGTTAGCATCTTCTACTTCAATTTCGAGCAGCCAGCCATCTGTGTAAGGATCGGTGCTGATGATTTCTGGTGCGTCGATGGCTTTATCGTTACGCTTAATCACTTTGCCGCTAATTGGAGCTTTAAGATCTTCGACGGCTTTGACAGATTCGATCGATCCAAATGCGCTACCCTTAACAATCGTGTCACCAACTTCGGGCAATTCGACAAATACAATATCGCCTAGTTGATCTACTGCAAAGGCACTCACGCCGATTGTGGCGATGTCTCCGCTGAGATCTACATACTCATGGGTATCTGTGTAGCGTAAATTTTCGGGATATTCTAAGCTCATTGTGCGTACTCCGATCGACTTTATGCTCTAGCATAGCGAGTTATGTCGCACTCGAACAGCTTGCTGTTGAGGGTTTAGACTAGCTACTTACTTATTGCCTGCGACTGAAGTCGCGGCTAATGATGCAAAGTCCGCCTACGCGGACTAGGAAATTCAGTCCGCGTAGGCGGACTTTGCATCATGAGGAGTGGTTTTAACCACTTTGAGTGCTGGGCTAAATGTTTGCCAGGGTTGTGGCTCGATGGCTTGGGTGGCTAGAGATTTGGTTTTGAGTAATTCTTGAAACTCGGCGACGGTGCCTTCGGCTTGCAGAATCGACATCAATAAGCCCTCGAATTTGACATCGCCACCAGCGGCTGTTGGTACGATAAACTGGGGTTTAATTAGCTCACAGAGCGATAATGCGCTGGCTTTGCCTTTAATAACGGCACCGAGTAAGGGTAATTTGAGATCGATTAATGGTGTAATAACTACATCGATCGAGCCTTCTGTGGCTATGACTGGTGAATGATAACCGTGGGGTTCATAATACAGGCTGCGATTATCGGCGCGCAAGATATAACCATTTTCGATCGCGGTGGGGCCGACTGGCGATCCGGGGACTGCTTTAATTTCGATCTCGCCAAAACGGTAACTCTCGCCGGGAGCTAAGGTTGTGACTTGTTGATAGCCAAGTTTTTGGACTACTTGCGCCGCATTGGGGGAGCCGACGACGGGGATCGATCGATCTAATATTTCTAATGTCGGTGGATGGGCGTGATCGGGCAATCCTTGAGAGAGCAAAATCAAGTCGATATTAGCAGGTATCGGTCGATCGACGGTTTTGGTACCTTGAAATAACCACGGGAAGTTTCCAAAACTGAGATTGCCGACCAACCAAGGGTCTAATAAAATATTTTTACCGCCCAGTTCGATGAGCCAAGAATTACTGTCGAGCCAGGTAAGTTGCATGAAAATTTCGACATGACGATATTATTAATATAATTTAACACGATCGCTCGGTTCGGACGAGCGGCGATCGCCCACACAATTCTATTTTTACCAAAGATGTCAGCAGATCGATCGGGTACCGCATCATTACCATTACCACCCGGACAATCGGGATTACCCTGGATTGGCGAAACTATTTCCTTTATTGCCGACCCGGATTTTGCCACCAAACGCCGTCAAAAATATGGAGCGATTTTTCGGACGCATATTATCGGTCGTCCGACGGTGGTGATGAGTGGTGCGGCGGCGAATAAGTTTATTCTCTCTACCCATTTCGATAAGTTTTCTTGGCGCGATGGTTGGCCGGATAATTTTAAGGAATTATTGGGGGCATCTTTATTTTTGCAAGAGGGAGCCGAACACCAGCGCAATCGCCGATTGTTGATGCCAGCTTTTCATGGCAAAGCATTGGTAAATTATGTCGAAACCATGACCGAAATTACCGATCTATATCTGACTAAATGGGAGCAAATCGGCGATTTAACTTGGTTTCCCGAACTTAAAAATCTGACCTTTGAAATTGCCAGTATTCTATTAATCGGGAGCGAACCAGGGGCGGAAACTACCGAATTAAGTCGGTTATTTACTGAGCTGACGAATGGTTTATTTACCATCCCCGTCAAATGGAGCTATACGACCTACGGACGCGCTTTAGTCGCCCGCGATAAAATCCTCAACCATATCGATCGAGTGGTGCTAGAGCGGCAGCAAACCCCCACTCAGGATGCATTAGGATTGCTAGTGCAGAGTCAGGATGAGGCGGGAAATCAGCTGAGTATCGCCGAACTTAAAGTGCAAGCTTTGTTGCTATTATTTGCCGGACATGAGACGACGACATCTTTGGTGGCTTCGCTGTGTTTGGCACTGGCACAACATCCAGAGGTGTTGGCTCAAGCCAGAGCGGAGCAGGTACAAATCGGGGTAGATCGGCCAATTACGATCGATAGTCTCAAGCAAATGACTTATCTCGATCGAGTTTTGCGAGAAGTGGAGCGCATGTATCCGCCCATTGGTGGTGGTTTTCGGGGTGTGGTTGAAGAGTTTGAATTTAACGGTTATCGCGTTCCGAAGGGTTGGCAAGTTCTGTATCGGATTCCTGAAGCGCATTTCGATGCGGCTGTTTATCCCCAACCGGAGTCGTTCGATCCCGATCGACCGATCGATAAGGGTTCGGATTATAATTTTGTTACTTATGGTGGGGGTTCGCGGATTTGCATTGGAATGGCGTTCGCACAGATGGAACTTAAAATTATTGCGGCAATGTTGTTACGTCGTAATAGTTGGGAGTTATTACCGAATCAAAATCTCACTCTCGATCCGATTCCCACTCTTCATCCCCGCGATGGTTTAAAGGTCAAGTTTCAAAAGTTGTGATTTTTTCCCGGATTTAAGTTGTCGTAATAAGCTCAAGCGGCAAACTATAGATATTAGTGAGTTGCGATTTTCTTATTTTCTTAGTGGGGGCAGAACCCGGATCTGGGGGAGACCGACCCCCAGCCCCCCCCCGTTGAGGAGCTACGGTGTATACACAAGTCGGCTGGACTTCGTTTTTAGATCTAAATCCCCCAACCCCCTTGGAAAGGGGGCTTTCAAAATCCCCCTTTCCAAGGGGGATTTAGCGGCGGTTTTTCGTCACGGGGGAACCCCGTGACGTAAAAAACCGACAAGACAGCGAAAAGTGCGTTCTTGGGGCGCGAGCTTTGTGGGGGAAGCTTCCGTGCGATTCGTTCGGTTGAAACCTAGTAATAGGGGGATTACCGACATTTACTGAGTAACCCACAAGGGTAGAGTTCGCACTTTAATTCTCAGTAGATGATAACTTACCATTCTTGAAGGTGAA
>NZ_JANPLS010000491.1:0-10384 GCF_031422475.1 Chamaesiphon sp. VAR_48_metabat_403 | reverse complement strand
CTCCTCAACCTTGCGGCGCGCCACATAACAGCGCCCGCCCTGCTCGAGCCGCTGCTTGCTTCTTCTCCAGATTTCCCTCGGGTTGCGCTCGTCCCGGCAGATGATTTCGTCGTAACGAACATTGCTTTTCTTGCCGATGATAAACTGAAAGGCCGTTACCCGGGCACGGAAGGCTTTCACACTGCAGTTGATTATGTAGTTGGCCAGTATACAAACATCGGATACGATGAGTTGGTATTTCATGCCCGATCTGACGGTAAAGATTGGGATTGGCGCGTGGATTATCTCGGTGTTAATCCCGATGTTCTCGCTCCAGCGACTAGAATCGCTAGTCGATAAATCTGAATATCTAGCCGCCAGTCGGTTCGCCAAATGGGTAAGATGGTTGGCACCGACAGATGGCATGTGGAACTACCATCATTTACTCGCGGGGATTGCCCTCGCGCAGGCGGGACAAATCGAAACAGCGCATCAGATCTTCGATCGATATCAACCAGCAGCATTACCACCGCAGTCGTCGTCATCAGCAGCCCTTGTCAAAGTAGATCCGACTCGACGCAAGCAGAAGTTATCATCGCCGACAGCCATTGGCAGATCGGCAACTGCTTTATTATATCGTGCGACCGATCGATGGTCGGAGTATATTACTTGGTTCCGATGGCGACTGACAACCGATCGCGATCTCGATCGGGGTAATACTTTAGTCTATTACGTCCGGGCACTAGCCGAAACCGGAGATCTACATCGGTGCATTATAGAGGTAAATAAACTCGATCGCGATCGGCTCATTAATAATCAGCAATTAAATTTGCTCAAAATGTATCTCCTCGCCTATTGTGGGCGGATCGATGCCGTCACTCAGTCGTGTCAAAATCTACTCTCGACATATTCTAGCGATATCCATCAATTTTGGATCGGTACGGCAGAATTAGCCGCAGGTAAAATCGAAACGGGAACGGCAACATTAACCCAACTGCGCCAGACGACTCAAGATCGCTGCATTCAACACGATATCGATTGGCGACTATCTCAACCGCTCCCAGATTTGACGCAACTGAGTTCTTTAGATCGCGAATCTATCGCCCAAATCGAAGCAGCAATCCTCCAAGATGCCCGCTACAACGTCCAAACGCCTGTTAATGCCCGCACTCCAGTTACCAACTTATTAATCGCGATTAATGTGCTAATTTTCTGTGCGGAATTGGCATGGCAATATAAATCGGGAGATAAAAAATTTACCTTCATCCCGTTAGGTGGGTTAGACGCATCATTGGTGCTCGATGGGCAATGGTGGCGAATTATTACGGCTAATTTTCTTCACATGGGCATCTTACATTTGGGGATGAATATGGTGGCATTGCTGTATCTGGGTAAATTTGTCGAATATCGACTGGGGAGTTTCCGGTATCTGCTAGCGTATCTAATTGCTGGGCTGGGTTCGATGGCGACAATTACTTATATCGATACTCGCTGGATTGCAGAACACCAGATTACTGTCGGCGCATCTGGGGCAATTATGGGCATGTTGGGCGCAATGGGGGCGATTCACCTGCGGGGGTGGCGACAAGCCAAAGTTGCTGCGGCTGGGCGACAATTTCAGGCGGTGTTATTTAGCGTCGGGTTTCAGTTAGTATTCGATCTCACCAACGGACATACCAGCATTGTCGGTCATTTTTCGGGGCTGATTATTGGCTTTTTGGTAGGATTGGCGTTGTTGTTTTTGAGTAAGGAGTAAGTGGTGTTTTGACTGAATCCCAATGTTACCCAAAGGTTGGAGGCGATCGTGGTAATATGACCGAATATAGAGATAATTTATCATGACAATTAAAGATCGATGAGTTTTGATAATGTCTGTAAACTGCTAGCTGAAAAATACCCAGCAGATTTTGTCAGATGGTTGACTGGTGATGAGGCTAGAAATATTAAAGTATTGAAAACCGAGTTGAGTATCGAACCGATTCGTGCTGATTCGGTGATTTTCATTCAAACTTCCAGTCAGATTCTACATATTGAGTTTCAAACCCTAACACTGTCTAAACCAGGGATTCCTTTTCGGATGTTGGATTATTCTGTGAGGTTGAAACGCCAATATAAATGTCCCGTCTTGCAGGTGGTAATATTTTTACAGGAAACGGACGAGCCAATTGCGAGGATGCAAGAATATGTAGATGAGACAACTACTCATCGTTATCGCGCATTACGAATGTGGGAGCAGGATGCAAGTTTATTTTTAGGGAATCAGGCTTTATTACCATTAGCTCCCTTGTGTCAAACTGACTCTCCACGAGATTTGTTATCGCAGGTGGCTAACGAGGTTGCTAAAATAGAGGAGAGGCAGAACAGGCAAGATACGGCAGGTTATACTGAAATATTGGCGGGGTTGCGGTTTGAGAAGAGTTTGATTCGGCAATTATTAAGCGAGGATATTATGCAAGAGTCTGTTATTTATCAGGATATTTTACAAAAAGGTGAACAGAAAGGTGAACAGAAGGAGGCTGTAAGATTTTTAAATAGATTGTTAAATAGACGGTTTGGGGAAATAGATTCGTCGATAATAAATCGAATTCAAGTTTTATCTACGGAACAGTTAGAAGCTTTGGGTGAGGAGTTTTTAGGCTTCTCTGATGTTTCTGCTTTGCTGGATTGGCTCGATCGATCCCCTGGAATTTAAGAATATGAAATAAGCCAAAGTTATTGAATTGAAATGGTCTGTCTGTAGGCAAATGCTCACCCTATGTCTTGTCTATAATTCAATCAAAAATAACATCTATGGCGACTTCAATCATAGGATGAAGCAATAAGTTAGGAAACTTATTTTCTAATCTATCTAGACATTTTATAAATTCCTGACTTTGAAGATTTGCAGATATATCATCAAAAACAGCAGAGATATTATTTACGACATTTTCATCATTACAAGAGTCAAGAAAGTTAATTGTCTCTTTCGTGTTTTCAGATAATACCTGAGCTAATTTATTCCACCAAAGAGAAATCGTAGGATCTTCTATATGAAGAGAGTCAATTTTATGTATTATACTTAGTATTTTTTCTTCATCTATCATAACTTGTAAATCTTAGAAAGAGCGAATATCGAGTAAAATGAACGCGATTGCCTACGGCACGCTCCACGAACGAACATAAATGATGTTCGATCGATCTCAACTAGAGATAGCGCATCGCATGTGAACTTCGACCAAATTAGAATGGGAGGCGGAACCAGCGCGCGCGCCAATTACCGATGCGATCGAAGATACTTGCTGGTGGTAATCTGCCGCCAGCCGCTTCCCATTTTTCGACTAATTCTAAACCCAATGGTGTCAACCGAAAACTATCTGTTAAACCTTGTCCGTCCACTTCCCGCCGCAACATGCCCACTTGAATCAGCCAATTGGTGGCTGTTTCGACACTCAGCTCCGAGAGGGGATAGCGAGTATAGCCAGATTTGACACCGAGATCGCCAGCTAATTTAGGTACCGAGACACTCTCCCAACGTAGCTTGGCAAATAGAGCCAGATGAAATGGCGCACAGCGTAAGGCTAGTTCGGCACGATCGATCGTTGGAGCCGGATAAGAGATAATTTTGCCAGGAGGAGAAGTAACAACCACGATTGCAAATTTAAAGATAAATAACTACATATATTTTAACGCGGTCGCCACTCACACATGGATAAATGGCGGATGCGATCGAGCGAGTAAGTATGAGAAATTAAGAAAGCTATGGGAATTGACATCTTCGGCAACGATCTACATCACCGCTGGCGACTAAATTAACTACTAGCAGAATTTTCTTTCTGGCTAACTCTCAATTTGCCGAAAGTGCTCGTCAAACAGTCCAATTTACCCACACATAACGATCGTGTCTAGCGGCGAAACACCTAAAGTCCCTTTTCCTTGGTCGGCATTTTTGAGTCAGCCAGTATTTCAGCGCAAGTACAAATTAATTCTCAATCCAGGATTATTTCAGCAAGTCTATCAAGTCCGCTTGCTAGAAAGTTGTCTCCAGAAACAACTTCCATCGGCTAGATACCGCAATTTTAGCGGCTAAATAGCTCTGGGGGCTGTCATGGCAATTCGGTCTTCAGGTAGGTCATCTCGATCTTGCATAGCGATGGGGCTAGGATCGCCCCAATCGCTAAGTCATTACTGGGTGTGGTGAATCCAGTTTTTTTACAAGCCCTGGCAGCGGATATTTATCCCGATCCACAGTCTCGATCGAATCGAGATAAATCTATCGAAAAATTTTGGTTGATAGGCAATAGTTGGGGGCTGAGGTTTCGACACGATCGGTTAAAATCCAGGTAAGTGAGTTTAATGTCGGTACTATTTTGCCGATCGTGCCAGCTAGATGGTACTGACGATTCCACCCGGCGAAATTTTCGCGTGCGCTACTAAACTTTACATCGCTTGCCACTATGCAACTCGCTCCCTTTGGTTCTTGGAAATCACCGATAACTGCCGATGCAATCGTCGCTGATAGTATCGGTTTGAATTCGATCGTTTTAGATGGAACGGATATTTATTGGCTGGAATCTCGTCCCCAAGAAGCTGGGCGCAGTGTTATTGTTAGGCGCGATGCCAATGGGCAGATCGAGGATATCACGCCGCCAGAATACAACGTTCGCAATCGCGTGCATGAATATGGTGGTGCAGCCTATACAGTCCTTGATGGGCGAGTATATTTTAGTAACAATAGCGATAACTGTCTCTACATTCAAGATTTACGATCGCCAGATCCCAAGCTTGTTACTCAACTCACTCACGACACCAAAAAACGCTATGCCGATTTAACGATCGATACTCATCTGAATCGACTGATTTGCGTTCAACAAGAACACGACTCGGCAGATTTCGAGCCATTAAATACGATCGTCAGTATTAATCTAACTCAACCACACCACGTATCGACATTGGTAGGCGGCTGTGATTTTTATGCCGCACCCCGATTGAGTCCCGATGGCACTAAACTTGCCTGGTTGAGCTGGAATCATCCCAATTTACCTTGGGATGGTACCAATCTCCAAATGGCAAATGTCAGTAATGGCTATCTTGCCGCACCCACTTCGATTGCTGGCGGTGCCAATGAAACCATTTTTCAACCCCAATGGTTATCTGATGATACCCTGTATTTTGTCAGCGATCGCACGGGTTGGGGCAACCTGTACTCTTGGTGCGATGGTAAAGTTACGCCCATCTACGAGTTAGCTGCCGAATTTAGCCTGCCCCAATGGGTATTTGGGATGTCTACCTACGCACTAGTCGGCAAACATCGGATCGTCTGTACCTACAGCCAGAACGGAGTTTGGCATCTGGGACTGATCAACACCCTCAGCAGCCATTTTACCCCCCTTCACGTACCTTATACCGACATTGCCAGCGTGCGTGCAGTTGACAACTTACTCGTCTGCTGTGCCGCTTCAACAACCCAAACAAATGAGATTATCGCCATCGATCTCCTGACAGAATCCCGCGAAGTCCTCAAACGTTCCAATCGAGTCAAAATCGATCCCGGCTATCTATCGATTCCCCAATCGATCGAATTCCCCACTACCGATGGTAAAACTGCCTACGCCTTCTATTATCCCCCCACCAATCGCGATTACCAACCACTCCTGGGCGAAAAACCACCCCTGCTAGTTAAAAGTCACGGTGGTCCCACCGCAGCGGCTTCTAACCAACTCAGCCTTAAAACTCAATATTGGACGAGTCGCGGCTTTGCCGTTGTCGATGTTAACTATGGTGGGAGTACTGGCTATGGTAAAGCGTATCAACACCGCCTCGATGGGAAATGGGGCATTGTCGATGTCGATGATTGCACAAATGCCGCACTCTATCTAGTCAAACAGGGATTGGCAGATGGCGATCGATTGGCAATTTCTGGAGGCAGTGCGGGGGGTTATACTACGTTAGCCGCGCTCACCTTTGGAGATACTTTCAAAGCAGGTGCGAGTTATTATGGCGTGAGCGATTTAATCGCGCTCGCCAAAGATACCCACAAATTTGAATCGCGCTATCTCGATCGATTAGTCGCACCAGATCCAGATAATTCACCGATCTATCGCGATCGATCGCCGCTCTATTTTACCGATCGATTGTCCTGTCCCATCATTTTTTTCCAAGGTCTAGAAGATAAAGTCGTCCCGCCCAATCAAGCCGAAATGATGGTAGATGCCCTCAAAGCCAAAGGCATTCCCGTCGAATATGTCACCTTCGCCGACGAGCAACATGGCTTTCGTCAAGCAGCAAATATCAAACGCGCTCTGACTGATGAATTTGCCTTTTATGCCCGCATCTTTGGTTTCCAGCCAGCCCCAAATTCTTAGGAGTTGGGAGTTGGGAGTAAGAAGTATTTTGGATTTTGCGGCTCGCGCACGCCTCTGTTCCCCGACGGTTTAGCGAGACAAGACAGGATTTTGGATTTAAAACTTCCCTCTCCCCACACTCCCCATCACCCCGTCTCCCCGTCCCCTCATCCCCTATCCCCCTATCCCCACCAATTGCGAGTGGAGAATTTTGAGTGCTAATTCTGGTTTGTCGGTAATTATTGCGGCAACATATTTATTGCCAATCAGCTTAAACAATCGACGTTCGTCATTAACAGTCCAGACATAAACATCTGTTTGCAGCAGCTTCATCCGCCATAAAAACCCTAACTTCAGCAGTCTGTAGTGTGGAGCCACAAAATCTGCTCCAGTTTTCAAGATTCTATATTCAGGAAAAAACTGAGCTAAAATACCGAGTAACGGAAACTTACCAGTAACTTTGCCTAACAATAACCCGACCTCGATCTGCGAATCTAAATCTTTAATTTTCCTCACGGAAGCATCATTAAAAGATTTAATGACGTAGTTAGAGTAGTTGAGGTACTTAGCTGTAAGTGCAACAATTCGATCTTCATAGCCTTCTTCTTTAAGCTCGATATCCAGCCCGATCCGATCGCGACAGAGTTTGAGGATATCTTCAAATAAAGGAATCTCAAAGCCCTTACTTCTGGCGATCGCTTGCAATTGATGATATTGCAGATCGCCAATTTCAATATCGTCGATCGATGAATCATGATAACTAATTAAGTAGCCATCTTGAGACATCCGTACGTCAAATTCAATCTGGGAAACTCCAATTTCGATCGCTTTTAAAAAAGCTTCAATTGTATTTTCAGATTTAACCGTAGCTGTTTTACCTCGATGTGCGATGATACTGACGTTCGGTGGCGCAGCCACCGAGACTCGATGCAGATTATTCATAACGAGCGACCGATGATTGATGATATTCAGCATTGAAGTAAATTACCTCAATTTTCATCTATCGTAAGCGAATCGAATCATGATGTCTGTGGTCTATCGATCGCTTTGTGTGTTAAGATAGCTAGAGTTTGCGGGTGTAATTCAGTGGTAGAATGTCACCTTCCCAAGGTGAACGTCGTGGGTTCGAGTCCCATCTCCCGCTTTTTAGATTAGATAGTTGTACATTTCATAGATATTTGTCAGTTTTACATAATTAATGTCCAAAATCCGCTCTAAACCCTTGTCAAGAGCGGATTGTTGTTTTTTGATGTAAATCTGACCGACTCGATCGCAGTCAAATTTCAGTTTTAATTAGCTTCTGCCACAAAATAATTTATTTCAGATAATTATTGATATCTTCAGTCGTAATCTTTCAAAGATTGGGAAGGTGACATTCCTCTCAACCTACCTAAAAATTCACATTAAACCTGCGTTCTGCTGCGAAAGAACCTAACAACAGCTATAGCTTTGGTCGAAAGGTGCGGGGTAAATCTAGAACTTGCAAAAGCCTTTAAAACTACCTTTAGTCAGAAGGAGTGTTGCAACTAGACCTACAAAGAAGACGATCGGTAATAACGTTATCTTTCAAACTACCTTCAGTCAGAAGGAGTGTTGTAACCTTAACTGCTCGATTGCCAAACTGTATATATACTGATCTTTCAAACTACCTTCAGTCAGAAGGAGTGTTGTAACTCCAACGATCTCAAACGCTTGGTAATCAAAGTTTGTGGGACAGCATTTGGCAAAGCTGTCGCGAGTAGTGCAGTTGTCTCTCTCAAACTTTAAGAAAATTTGTTAGCCAAACAAGAAAACCAAGGCTGTGTATGAGATTCAAGCATTTGGCAGACCTTCTAGTGTTTTTGACCTCGCTATAGGTTTGTCAAGTAGCAAAATTTAGGTAGATATCCCTCGCACGGGATCGTTTCGGCACTGTCGCTAGAGGAAAGTCTCTACTTCTATAAATAAAAGCTGAACCCTATATTGCGTGGTCGCGCGGCTATGTCATACTAGAAAGACGAGACTTTTCAATATAACCTTTCCCTCTCACCGACAAGCTTTCGCAAGTCCATGAGAAGCAGCACAAAGGGCGGACAGAATGCCAGGGTCGGAAAGCAGCACCGTTAGATGGTCAAACTCACCCATTTTTCTCAGATCGATCGGCTCACAGAGCATCGATCGAGGCGCAATTACATTATATCAAATTCTGTGGCAAGCGCGATCGACATCACTTTTTGATGTTTTTTCTGAAATTGTAAGGACTCATGGCGATTGCCGTAGCTTGTAGGGGAGGAGTGCCTGGGGAAGGTAAAGCTCCCATTTCGACAGCAATATCGATCTTGGCAGCATTACTTCTAATATATTTTGATAGACGGTTGTAGCTCCATTTATGAATAACCACTGATTTTTTGCGAGTACGTTTTTGTTGAGTTCCAATATCTTCGGGGCTTTCTTCCTCCGCATCGGCTTCTAATTCGCTTTGAATT
Source organism: Chamaesiphon sp. VAR_48_metabat_403 (assembly GCF_031422475.1). Lineage (NCBI taxonomy): Bacteria > Bacillati > Cyanobacteriota > Cyanophyceae > Gomontiellales > Chamaesiphonaceae > Chamaesiphon > Chamaesiphon sp. VAR_48_metabat_403. The sequence goes on along the minus strand of NZ_JANPLS010000491.1, from coordinate 1,620 downwards.
TTTTCAATGCTATTATTTACAGGCGGTAGGGCGATGCTGGCTGCTTTGAACTCTTGAGCAACCTGAATTACTGCTTTTGCCAAAAGTCGATCTAGATGTTCTCCTTGGGTCGATTCGGTAGGTTGATGAAACTGTCCTCGTTGGTTCTGTTTTCGGCGATAATTGCTGTTGTGCTGCTGTTTTAAGCGATACTCGCTGAGTTGTGGGTATTTATCCCCCAATAGTTGTCTCGTACTACGACAGGCAATAGTTTTTCCTGTTGCTACATCGACAACAGCTAGGTAAATTGGTTTTGCTGGATCGAAAATTAAGCCAACGCTAATTTGAGGATTAACTCTCTCGATCTGGCTACTGGACATAGGCAAATATCTGTTGAGTGTAGCTAGAGAAGTTTGATTTTTCTTGAGACTTTTTTGTTGATTGATACTCGGATTCTCATTTTTTAATTGTTTGGCAATAGTATTGCTAGTTTTTTGAATTTTCTGCTGTTGAATTTTACTCATACCTTCATCAGTCAATAAGTCCGTTTCGATCGCACAGTGAAGATATAGTTGGTGAGTATTCCAGGGTTCGTTTGCAGTCTGAGTTGTTAGACTCTTATGGCGATAGCGATCCTGGAATTCCTGCCGTTCCCATAGAAGGTGGGCAGAGCGAAGAACAAATAGACCTGATGAATATTTTTCTTGTCGATCGTCATCTCGATCGTTAGGTTTTAAATTCAATTGATAATCCTTGACAAACCGTTGAAATAGAGATAGTTGGCGACGATCGCAATAAACCTCGAAAACATAATTAGTTCCTTTGGTTAATCCGTTGAACTCAACGAATAATCGCTGAGTTAATTCTATAGAGTCGATCGATTCCCCTGTGGCTGTACGTTTGCATTTATACTGCTTGCGATAGAGCTTGAGCCAGCGGAGATCTGTATTAGTATTAAACTCAATCGGATGAGGCAGCGACGGTGGATTCCGAGAGATCGGATTGCGCCACAACAGATATTCTAGATTGTCAGTAAAATCGTCTCTGTTTGTGGTTTCTAAGCAGCTTGTCAAAGCTTTGTTTTGGATATCTCGCCCTCTGGGAAAATGACATGATAGTTGAGTTTCTAATCTTCGTACTCGTTTGAGCTTGGTTATAAACCACTTTTTAAACTTTTCATTAGATTCGATTTTAGGTTCGATCTTACAACCATGTCTAATTAGATAGGCGATTGCGGAATGACCGATGATATCTTCTTCTGGAAGCTCTGCGTGTTTCGTGAATAATAGATTGATTCTCGATAGTGCTTTTTCAGAATTAGCGATCTCTTTATCTATTTCAGAGAGCATCGATTCTGCATTTGTTTGTAGTTGTGCGAAGGTTAAATCGCATATTTCGAGTAGAGTTTCATCGCTGTAGACTATTTCTGTTAATCGATTTAAACCGTTAAGGCTGCGCTGCTTTTGCTGATGCAGTGCTAGCCAGCTAGCATAGATAGTCTGGTTCTACCGAACTTGCTATGCTAAACCATCTATAATAGCCTGATTTTAGCGATCGACAAAATTGAAGTTATAATTACTGTAACAAAGATATAGAAAGAGCTAAGGGCATATATTAAAATAATAAATAACTGAAATTGCT
>NZ_JANPLS010000490.1:0-1940 GCF_031422475.1 Chamaesiphon sp. VAR_48_metabat_403 | reverse complement strand
CTGCGGTGACATCCGTACCGATAAGCTGATGCGCTTGGGCGACTTTGGCTAGATATTGACGTTCTTCTGGTTGAATTTTCCCGTCGAGCCAAGCGACACCAATGAGGATTTTCATCAACGATCGTGCCTGAGATCGATCATCCATAGGATCTACCATAGTAAGTAATTATCTTTGTTCTAATTCTATGCCGATTGCTGCTGACATGGCTGCTCGATTTCCCGCCGATACTTTTGCCAATCTCGATGCTCCATGGGAGCCGCTTTGCGAACGCGTCGATAAAATGTGGCAAAATTTGCGTCAGGGGCAGATTGTTCCACGAGAAATGGTCGTTTCAAGCGATGAATTTTTAAAAACCATCGATGTCGATGTCGCGATCGCGGGTGGTACGCTGGGAATTATTCTGGCGGCGGCTCTGCAATTACAGGGATTTAAAGTTGCTGTTATCGAGCGGGGGGAGCTTAAAGGGCGAGTGCAGGAGTGGAATATCTCGCGGGCGGAATTAGGGGTGTTGGTGGAGCTAGAATTACTATCTGAGGCAGAATTAGCAATCGCGATCGCGACTGAATACAACCCCGCGCGGATTGCTTTTCCCAATACGCCCGATATTTGGGTGCGGGATGTTTTAAATATTGGCGTAGATCCGGTATATTTACTCGCTACGCTTAAAGTAAAGTTTTTAGCCAATGGCGGTAAGTTATTAGAGTTTACCTCATGCGATCGCCTGACGATTCACCCGAATGGAGTCGCGATCGATATTGGTACGGGGCAATTAACTAGTAAATTATTTATCGATGCGATGGGACATTTTTCCCCGCTAGCAGCTCAGGCGAGAGCAGGTAAAAAACCGGAGGGAATTTGTCTGGTAGTTGGCAGTTGTGCGACAGGGTTCGCGCAAAATGAGACGGGCGATATTTTTGCATCGATTACGCCGATTCAAAATCAATGCCAGTATTTTTGGGAAGCTTTTCCTGCACGAGATGGACGGACAACTTATTTATTTACCTATCTAGATGCCCATCCCGATCGATTTAGCGTCGAATTTTTATTTAATGAATATCTGCGCTTATTACCGACATATCAACAGGTAGAATTAGATAGCCTAAATTTCCAACGATGTTTATTTGGCTGTTTTCCAGCCTATCGCGATAGTCCACTCAAAACCGACTGGGCGAGAGTATTATTAATCGGCGATAGTAGCGGCAGTCAATCTCCCGTTAGTTTTGGCGGCTTTGGGGCAATGATGCGACATTTATCTCGGCTAACTGATGGCATTGCAATGGCACTTCAAGCTGATGCGCTCAGTAATAAAGACCTCCAATTACTACAGCCTTACCAACCAAATATCGCAGTTACCTGGATGTTTCAACGAGCGATGAGTGTCGGCATCGACCAAAAATTACATCCCGATCGCATTAACAATTTACTAGCCGCCGTCTTTCGATCGATGGAGTATTTAGGCGATGATGTTCTCCGTCCATTTCTCCAAGATGTCGTCCAATTTCCTGCCCTTTCCCGCACTCTATTTCAAACATCAATCTCTAATCCACAATCCGTAATTCCTGTCGTCCCCCATGTGGGTGTCGTCACCCTAGTCGATTGGCTGTTGAACTATATCAACCTCGGCGCGTATAGTGGACTCTATCCACTCGGTAAATTACTCGCACCATTACTCACCCAACTCTCACCCGCCCAACAATATTATTATCAACAACTCATTCGATCGTATCGCTACGGTTCGGGACAAGATTTAGATAATTGAAAGTTGAAAGCGATCCAATGTTTACTCGATAAGTATTTATGGTTCTACCGAACTTGCTATGCTAAACCATCTATAATAGCCTGATTTTAGCGATCGACAAAATTGAAGTTATAATTACTGTAACAAAGATATAGAAAGAGCTAAGGGCATATATTAAAATAATAAATAACTGAAATTGCT
>NZ_JANPLS010000489.1:0-8291 GCF_031422475.1 Chamaesiphon sp. VAR_48_metabat_403 | reverse complement strand
CTCGATCTCGATCGGCAAGTTGGCGGCTGGCAATGCGATCTGGCTAAAGTTCGAGCCTTAGCGGTTACCGACGATGTGGTAGAATTCATGGCGTTGCAATTACAAAAAATGCCGATCGAAACTCAATCGGCAATTGCTTTAGCTGCCTGTATTGGGGCAAGATTCGATCTTCATACGCTCGCGATCGTCTTAGAACGTTCTGTGGAAGATACCGCCGCCATCTTATGGCAAGGATTGACAGAAAACTTCCTAATTCCCACCACCGAAATCTATAAATTTTTCACTAAATCTGGCGATCGTATCGGCACGAATGAATCGGCTAATCCAGTTTATCGGTTTTTGCACGATCGCGTCCAGCAAGCCGCTTATTCACTAATTCCTGACGATCGCCAACAACTAACTCATCTCAAAATTGGTAGGTTAATTCAACAAAGCTGTGCGGATCTTCGTCAAGAACGACAGTTGTTTGATATAGTCGGACACTTAAATATAGCTAAATCATTAATTATCGATCCGATCGAACGTTTATCATTAGTCGAATTAAATTTTACTGCTGGTAAAAGAGCCAGAAATTCGACTGCCTATGCTGCGGCAAATATCTATCTACAAACAGGCATCGAACTCCTAGCGATCGACTGTTGGGAAACTCAATATCCGTTGACTTTAGATCTCCATATTGCGGCCGCTGAATCTGCCTATTTAGCAGGAGATCTAGAACGAATGGCAGAGATATCGACGATCGTCATGCGATCGGCAAAAACGGTTGTAGATAAGGTTGAAATCTATCGAATTCAAGTTGCCGCACTCACCGCCAATGGTAAGATGCTCGACGCAATTACTGTTGGTGCCAATGCCCTCGCTCAGTTAGGAATTGAATTCCCCACTACTCCCGATCCCGATCTCGTCAATCTGGCATTACAGACATTGGAGAGTCAACTTCAAGGCAGGTGTATTGAAGATCTCATAAATCTGCCAGTGATGAGCGATCCGCAAGCTCAAGTAACGATTAAACTCTTAGCAGATCTAGGTAAAACAATCGTTCTTGGTATGCCTGGATTGTTGCCGATCCTTAGCTCGACGATGGTAAATCTATCGCTCGATTATGGTAATGCGCCAGCATCATTAGCCGGATATGTCTATCACGGGATGGTGTTGAGTGCAATTTTCAATGATGTGGATACTGGTTATCGGTTTGGTAAATTAGCCATCGATTTGCTAGATCGAGATAATCCCACCGAATTCGACAGCACGGTGTTATTTCTATTTGCAGCCTGGATTCAGCATCGCCGCGAGCCGATGCAAGCGTGTTTGCCCACATTAAAAAATTGCTATCCAACTTTTATGGAGGCTGGCGATTTTCTCAGTGCTGGCTTTAGCATTGCTATTCACTTTGAGTCAACTTTTCTGGCTGGGGTAGAACTAAACGCTTGGAATTTAGAAATATCGGACTATAGTAACGCGCTAGCCAAAGCGAAACAATATTCCGCACAGACTTTTCTGGATCTAAAGCAGCAAATGGCACAGAACCTCATTGCAGGTGCCTCTCAGCCAGATTGTTTGGTTGGCAGTGCGTATGATGAAACGGTAATGATTCCGCAACACCTCCAGAATAACGAATTCAGCGCGCTGGCTGCTGTATATGGCTATAAACAGATCCTCGCCTATTTGTTTGGTAATTATCGAGCTGCAATCGATTATACCGATCTAGCGCAACCATATTTACTCGGAGCTGCCGGGATGGTAACGATTCCGACATTCCATCTGTTTGCAGCTCTGGCACATTTAGCCGGATCTCCAGTCAATCTGGCAACACTTACTCAAGTAGAAAATCATCAGGCAATCCTCGATTTGTGGGCGCAAACCGCACCGATGAATTACCTGCACAAATGGCACCTCATCGAAGCCGAAAAACAGCGGGTATTAGGCAACCGCGCTGCGGCTGGCGAGCATTACGATCGAGCGATTGCTGGTGCTAAAGAGCATCAATTCATCCAGGAAGAAGCCCTCGCTAACGAACTAGCTGCTAAATTTTACCTCGCTGACGATCGCGAGAAAATTGCCCAGATTTACATGGTAGAGGCATACTACTGTTATACCCGCTGGGGTGCAATGGCAAAAGTAGCCCAGTTAGCCAAGCTCTATCCCCAATTACTGGTGACGATCTTGCAGCCAGATAGATCGTCGGATATTTCCTATTTGGAAATGTCTACTGTTGCCAATTTTGGCACTAGTTCCTCAGAAGCATTAGATTTGGCGGCTTTACTCAAAGCATCTCAAGCTATTGCTGGCGAGATTGAATTAGATCGACTATTGGCGACGTTGCTCAAAATTGCGATCGCTAGTGCTGGAGCCGATAAGTGTATCTTAATGCTCCACCAGGAAGGGGAGTTGCAAGTAGTAGCACGCGCTGAGGGCATCGAAGAGCCACAACTATTAACGCCAATTTCACTAGCAGCCAGTCAGGATGTACCGTTGAGTATTGTCAATACGGTGCAAAATAACTTGACATCGCTGGTACTGAGCGATATTGCCTCCGATCGACAGTTTGGTAACGATGTTTATCTGCGCCGAGATCGACCCAAAAGTATGATGTGTATGCCGATCTTAAATAAAGGTCTGGCGATCGGGATCTTATATTTAGAAAATCAACTGGCGATCGATTCATTTACGCCCGAACGAATCGAAATTTTACAGGTTATTGTCGCTCAAGCGGCGATCTCGCTTGAGAATGCCAAACTCTATCGTCAGCTCCAAGGTTCGGTCGAATTGCTAGAACAAAAAGTCGAAGAACGGACGATCGAACTCAAAGCAGCCAAAGAATTAGCCGAATCAGCCGATCGTGCTAAAACTAGTTTCTTTAATAACATGAGTCACGAACTCCGCACGCCACTCAATGCCATTTTGGGGATGTCGGAGGGGTTGCAAGACCAAACTTATGGCGAACTCAACAAGCGACAATTGCGCTGTGCGGAAGTCATTTACAACGGTGGTACTCATCTATTATCGCTGATCGACGATATTCTCGATTTGGCAAAAATTGAAGCTGGCAAACTAGAACTATATCGCGCGCCAACTAAAATCGGGCAGCTTTGCCAGGATAGTTTCCTGATGGTCGAGCCGCAAGCATTACAAAAAGGAATTCAATTAGAGATCGATCTACCCGCCCATCTCCCCAATCTGGTCGTAGACGAGCGCCGGATTCGCCAAGTCTTAATTAATTTACTTTCTAATGCTGTCAAATTTACACCAACAGGCGGTCGGGTGAGCCTAGAAGTGGCACATATTGTTACTGACATGGCAAAAGATCGAATTCACTTTACCGTCTGCGATACGGGCATTGGCATTAAGCCAGAACATCAGGCTCAGTTATTTCAGCCTTTCGTCCAAATCGATAATGAAGTCAGCCGCCAGCAGGGTACGGGTTTGGGTTTAAATCTCGTCCGAGAGCTGGTGGAGTTGCATGGCGGACGAGTGGTAGTTAGCAGTCAAATCGGTGTTGGCAGTAAGTTTACCGTCAATTTGCCCTGCGAAGAAATGCCATTTATTTTCTCTTTACCTACCGATGGCTTTGTGGAAGATCTGGCAACAATTTTCCCCCAATCGCCATTCTCCGCCGTTGGCGTAGCCTTCCAGAATGGAAATCGATCGATCCCCAGCAAGCAGAAGACAATCGAAATTGTCGATGACGATCTTGCCAATATTGAGACGATTAGTGATTATTTATCAGCCAAAGGCTACCGCACGATCGTGGCAAATGATGGGCTAAAAGCGATCGAGATGGCTCAATTACATCATCCCGATGCCATCTTGATGGATATTCAAATGCCTATTTTAGACGGTTTAAGCGCGATCGAACGACTGCGAACCGATCCTCAATTTGCCGACCTACCCATTATCGCACTGACAGCTCGATCTAAGATCGAAGATCGAGAACTTTGTCTGGCTGCGGGAGCAAATGAATATTTAGCCAAACCCGTCACGCTTCAATTACTCGCCAGCACAATTCAAGAGTTAATTACAGCTACATAAATACGTTTAGTGGATAGATGGCAATCGGTACCGATCTGGGGTACAAATATCCAAGAACGCATCGTAATCTCGATCGCCAAAAGCTCGATATAACGCTTGGATAACTTCAATATTTGTCATGTGTAGCTGCCGACGAGTCGATCGATTTGGGTACGAGCATTAGTAATTGAATCTGCTAATTTTTGACCCCCATATTCATCATTTTCCACATGAATGAAGGTGATATCGGTAATGCCCATAAACCCAAAAACCGTCAGCAGGTAAGGGTCGTGAAAATTCATTCGCTCGTATTGTCCGCCGGGTTGAAAACCAGAATCCCCTCGTGCTTCGACGATAAACATTTTCTTAGCCAAAACGAGTGGTTTAAAGACATTTGCAGTATCATTGGGTTCAAATGCCACAGTTCGTCCAACGCGCACAATTTGGTCGATATAAGCCTTGAATGTACTGGGAACGCTAAAATTGTACATCGGCACACCGAGGACATAGATATCGGCGGCTAAGAACTCGTCTACGAGCAGATCGCTGATGTGAATTGCGTCCCACAGTTCGGGTGTGCGTCGATCGGGTGCCATGAAGGCTGCGGCAATCCAGGATTCATCTACATGGGGAACGGGATTTCGTCCGAGATCTCGATAGGTAACTGTGTCGCGAAGATGCGCTTGTTGCCATTTTTCGACGAATTCTTTAGTCATGCGCCGAGAGTGAGATCGATCGCCTCTGGGACTAGCATCAATATGTAATAGGTGTGTCATAGTTGCTGTAAATTGATTACCATTTCAGTATAGGTAAGTGTCAAATCTCTAGCTGTCAAATTATTGTGCTACTGTCACATTCTTGCGATCGGTTTTGAGACTATTAAATCGAGATCGATCGAAAGTGCCTATAATTTGGATCTAGATAAATTAATTAGGTGACGATCGTGAAGCAACTAGCCAACCAACAAAGCCAACTGCCCGATCTTCGCCAAGATTGGGAACATCTTCTAGTCGAGCAATTCCAACATCCGCCCGGGGCAACAAACTGTCATTACCGTGACGAACACTCAATTTGTCTATCGCTGGCACCTCGTCCCGTCCGGTTGCTGCAAATTAAGGGCGGCAGAACCCACAGGGGACTGTACGGCAAGGGCGATATTTCCATCACGCCTGCCCAGATGCCATTTTTCGTCCGGTGGGATGGTGATGATAACTACTTGCAGATTCGGATTGCGTCTCGATTTATTCAAAGTGTGGCTAGCCAAACGCTCGATCTTAATCCCGATCGTCTAGAATTAATCTCTGAATTTCGGACGCGCGATCGCCAGATCGAATCGATTGGGCTGATGCTCCTAGCGGAACTGCAACAAGATAATCTCGGCGGCAGACTCTATATCGACTCATTAGCAAACGTTTTGGCGATACATTTACTCAGGAAATACACGACTACTAAAACCGATTTACCAATTTATGCAGGTGGTTTAACCGATCGCCAGGTTCGCCAAATTTTGGACTATATCGATGAAAATTTAGAGCGAGATCTGAAACTGGCAGATTTAGCAACTTTGCTAGATCTGAGTCAATTTCATTTCAGCCATCTGTTCAAACAATCGATCGGCATCGCTCCTTACCAGTATCTGCTCCAACAACGAATCGAACGCGCGAAGCGATTATTAAAACAACCCGATTCTCGATCGGCAACACCAACGATTCTAGATATTGCTTTAGCCTGTGGATTCAGCAGCCACAGCCATTTCAGTCAGCAATTTCGGCAACTGACAGGCACGACACCGACAGCATATCGATTAAAATCTATCTAATTAGAGATTGACTACATAAAAATCGATCGTCGATAATACGCAAATCTGCAAAAAATTTAATCTAGTGCCAATCGTGGCTGCGATCGACGCACTTAACTGCGTGCTAATCATCCAGATAATCAAAGAGCATAATCGATGAAAACTAATGCCTACGCAGCTCAAACTGCCACAACGCCACTCGCACCCTTCGACCTGCAACGCCGCGAGATCGGTCAGCATGATGTCGCGATCGAAATCCTCTATTGCGGGGTTTGTCACTCAGATTTACATACCGTCCGTGGTGAATGGGGTGGTAGCACTTATCCCTGCGTACCCGGTCATGAGATCGTCGGGCGGGCGACTGCTGTGGGAGCGCACGTTCAGAAATTTAAAGTAGGTGACACTGTTGGTGTCGGTTGCATGGTCGATTCTTGCCGCACTTGTGCCAATTGTCAAGAGGATCTCGAACAGTTTTGTGACGCTACCGTCTTTACTTACAACTCTCCTGACAAACATACTAATGGCATCACCTACGGTGGCTACTCCGATCGCATCGTCGTAGATGAAGCATTTGTATTGAAAGTGCCGCCGAATTTAGACCTGGCCGCGACCGCACCGTTGCTGTGTGCGGGGATTACCACTTACTCGCCAATGCGCCATCACAATGTCACTAAAGGTCAGAAAGTAGGCGTAGTCGGACTCGGTGGGCTGGGGCACATGGGGGTAAAAATAGCCAAGGCTCTGGGCGCGCATGTCGTCGTCTTCACCACCTCATCAAACAAAGTTGAAGATGCGATCCGGTTGGGCGCAGATGAAGTCGTCAATTCCAAAAATGCGGACGAGATGCAACAGCAGCTCAAAAGTTTTGATTTCATTCTCGATACCGTATCTGCCCAACACGATATCAATGCTTACTTACTATTATTAAAACGCGATGGCAATCTCACTCAAGTCGGCGTACCACCCGAACCGCTGTCGTTGAATGTGGGCAGCTTGGTCTTCGGTCGGCGCAGTCTCAGCGGCTCCTTAATTGGCGGCATCAAGGAAACTCAGGAAATGTTGGATTTCTGCGGTCAACACAACATCACCGCTGACATCGAACTGATTCCGATTCAGAAAATTAATGAAGCTTACGATCGATTGGTGAAAAGCGACGTGAAATATCGCTTTGTCATCGATATGGCATCCCTCCAATAGACGCGATCCCGATCCCCACTAGTAGGTATTTGCAAAGTCTACGAATGAGATCGCCTGAGATTACTGAAATCACGCGGAGGTTCCCTCTCGCCAGAGTGTTTCAGTCAAGACAGAGGCTGCGCCAACGGGGGAAACCCCAGACATAAAAACGCCGCTTGAATTTGGATGCTGAATTCAGTAAATTACGTGACTGGATTTGGCTTTTCGATCGCGTAATGTGGCACTATTCTGTTTCGATCCGCGCCAATAATTGACAAGTTAATATCTTTAACTAAATTTCGCATGGAAATACCGCTCGGATCTCCGGCAATTGCCCAATCAAATCGATGTTCTGAAGTTGCCAGATTGCCATCGGGATTCGGCCACCAATAGCCCCAGTGATGACATTCAGATCTCATGAATAACATCGGTGTACCTGGCATCGCCACATTTAACGCCCAACCGAGTCGGGCTTTCGATCGTGTGTACCAATTATCCCGTCCGCCAAATCGACGAACGGCACGATAGCCAATCCGAATGACCCAAGGTTGGGCATCTGGCAACCGCTCGTAGTGCGATCGTCGGATCGTCGGATCGTCGGCTAGTTCAAAATCTCCAGTTTCGATGTCGTTGGCGGAGCCTACCGGAGGTAATCGCGACAATTCTACCACGATCGCTCTGTTCATCGATTTGCGTTGGCGTTAGCCTACCGGAGGTAATCGAATCTGAGATTCATACAGTGCATCACCTCGTTGAGCAAACTCTTCCTTGCTATATCGGGGCTGTCGGATTGTCATAGATTTGACCTTATTTCCAGGCTGTTCCTACATTTTAACTCGCTCTGTTGCGATGGCGACCGCATCGATACCATCGACTAGATTTTAGTCGATCGCGGGTTTTCTCGTTCGCGTAGCGTCCGCTTTGCAAGATCGAGAGGCTTTGAGTTTTGTAGATTGCCAACCACGCTACTAATGACTTAGGTTAAATAGTTAAAGTTCAGTCGCACTATCGCTGAGTGCATCGCCGACAACCGCCGCACAATTTGGTCGATCTCCAAATCTAGAATACTGTAATCCATGACTGCTTGACGAATCGGTGTATTGCTTCTATCGATTTCCAGTTCGCTCACACGGGCTGTTCGCAATGCTTGTAAGTGTGGTTGAATTCTTCGCAGCATTTCGTCCAAATCGGGCAAAGGTGGTGGGATAATTTCCTGCTCGACGGCATCAGCTAACTGCTCTAACACTAACGAAATTCGATCCACAAAGGTTGCTAATTCAGGCAGTGGCACAGTCGAACGAAAATATTT
>NZ_JANPLS010000488.1:0-2529 GCF_031422475.1 Chamaesiphon sp. VAR_48_metabat_403 | reverse complement strand
GGCATCAACAGCTTCGAGACTGATATCCCCCGCTGCTTACACCAATCTTCCACCACTGGAATAAAGACAGCTACCACCGCCGTATTATTAATAAAAGCAGTAATTGGGCCAACAATTACGCCCAATAATAGAATTTGACGAATCGGATGTTTGCCTCCCCATTTCACAAAAAACTTATTAACAATTTGAATCGCACCACTGCGATCGATCCCGGCGCTGAGAATAAACATTGTGATTACTGTAATCGTGACAGCATTGCCAAAACCAGAGATTCCTTCCTCTGGAGTGACTAAACCCATCACCATCAGAGCAGCAGCAGCGGAGATCGAAATGATATCTAATGGCAGCCATTCTCGAATACTAAAAACTAAAACCGTGGCTGTGACTGCTAATGTTAGAATAATCGGCATAAATTGCCCCAATTCTGGTGAAAATAATATATCCCATGGCATGGTTGAATCTCCAAGACGTGTTCGTGAGTATGCTTAAATCTGCTGAATCTGACGATCTCGATCTAGGTAGCGTACTCTTAATTCAGCCAGCAGCCTCGACTAAACAAGACTTGTGGATATTAAATATATTTTGAAAATGCTGGACATAACACATGTAAAATCGGCCTGATTCGATCGCGTAGCTTACCGGAGGTAATCGGCATTCCCTAGAGTTACAAGCTCAAATTGGAATTGGATTTAAAGATTTGATTTATTTTTTGTAGCTCTCCTTCACTTCAAAATCTTCATCGATTTACGATCGGCAAGAAATAGGTGCTGAATCGGGACGAGCAGACAATCTTGGTTGATTACTGGACAGATTTAGTTACCAAACCAATCCGATCTGGTTCGACTCATGTATATTAGACAGCACGGTTAATTTGTTGAGCAGTCCCAGCAATAGGACTGCATTGAGTCAATCGATGCTAATTGAATTAATCTTAGGAGCCTCGATCGATGAAACGTCAAAATTTACTACTGACAGCTTTGATTGCGACAGTTTCAATCTGCTTGCCAATGCTTTCAAATGCCAATTTAAGACCAGCTAACGCCGAATTGTCTACGCCGCTATTACTGACAGTTACTAACAAGGTAGCAGCGGCAACTGTCTTAGCTAGCGGTGCTTTTGAGAAGTCCGAACATCCAACTAGCGGTACAGCTCAAATCATAGTCAAAAATGGCAAGAAGTATCTCAAGTTTGATGATGGTTTTAAGAGTGATAGTGGGCCAGATTTATTTGTGATTCTGCATCGTCAGGATTCGCCCAAGAGTTATGCCAAAGCTAATTATGTTAATTTAGGACGGTTAAAAAAAGTATCAGGGCAGCAAGTATACTCAATTCCAAGTGGGGTTGATGTGGCACAATTTAAGTCGGTCGCAATTTGGTGTCGAAAGTTTAATGCTACGTTTGGGTTTGCCCAACTCAATTAGTTGATTTAGTCAAGATTCGATCGCCAAATCAGGTCGGATCTTGACTAGCAATTTTATTTACAATATTATAAATCTCATTACTATCTACGGCTAGGGATCGTGACTTTTTCTGATTGGCTCCGCCTGATTCACCCGCTGTTAGCTGTTGTCGCGATCTATCCGCTATTGGGAATTGTCATGTACTTTGCTTGGAAAACTCGCCAGCGGAGGCTGGAAATAAAAGCTGGCGTGAAAAGTAAAATATCACCCCAAGCCGGATTAGAACATGTGAATATCGGGCGGTGGCTAACGGGAACTGCAACTGGGGTTGCGCTATTGGGATTATTACATCCGATCGTCAAGACAATTATTAAGCAGCAAGTCTGGCAAACTGCCCCAGGAAAAGTGATTTTTATTTTACTAATGTTTGCCGCAACGATCGGAGCTTTACTGTGCTTATACCGTGCTCAGGCAGCGATCTGGCGAACAACTTTCGCAACGTTGACTAGTGCAGGCTTAATTATTCTCGGCGAACAAGATGGGGTGTACCGCCGTGAAGCCGAATGGTTTTTCTCCCATTATTATTATGGAATTGTAGTGGCAATCTTGATGATAGTCTCATTAGCCATTTTGCCAGAAATCTATCGCAATTTTAACTGGCGGCGAATCCATATCATCTTGAATTCGATCGCTCTACTATTGTTTTTGCTCCAGGGATTGACAGGAGTGCGAGATTTACTCGAAATTCCGGTTGGTGGTTAGATAGTTGATAATTGATAATTGATATCTAGATTTTTAGAATGAGTATTTAAGCCCCTTCTTTTTTGTTAATGATTGACGATCGATCGTAGAATGATTGCAAAGATTGGTTATTAGGGTTGCGAATGAATAGTTATTTTGCCAAGATTCCAGGTCAAGTATATCTATGGATAGCGATCCTGATCTTCGGAGCTTCTGGCTCGGTGACTCGTAAGTTGACTGAAGTTGGTGCTACTCAGTTTGTGAATGGCCACAATCCAATTTCTTTGTGCAATGTTCTATTTGTTGGCAATGTCTGTGCATTGGGTTTGATGATGATAGTGTATCGCCATCAATTAACTGCTGAGAATTTCGGCAATATTTCCAAAGT
>NZ_JANPLS010000487.1:0-8912 GCF_031422475.1 Chamaesiphon sp. VAR_48_metabat_403 | reverse complement strand
GCGATCGTCATAACGCGGTGCTGGAAAGGTTGCAGCGCAGTTTCAATTAATCGAGCGCGATCTCGATCTCCATCGATGAGTAAAATCGATCTTTCTGGCGCAGATTCGTCCATTATTCGTTTGTTAATTCTATCGACAGTTGCTTATTGTAGCTCGCTCGATGCTTTGACATTGTAATCGATCGAAAGTCAGTCATCATTTAATTCCGGCTCTCGTGGCTTGTTTTAACCCACTCTTGAGAGGGTGGGGGCACTGCTACAGGTGGCTTTTGACCCGCCTGATAGTAGCCCGCTCTAGTTAGCTGTAATTCCTCATAATAGGTGACAAAATCACTGGCATGTGGCAAAAGTTTATCAATCGATTGCTGCTGTTTTAGTCCTTCTTTCCAGGCACTTTTCTCGACTGTGCCAACAGCTAGATAGTCATTGCCGATCGCATCAGGAGCTTGCTGGCTAAACAAGACAGTCAAATAATGCTCGATTTCATGTTTATGAGCGATGAGTAAATTGCAATCTCGACAGTAACGACAAGTATAGTTGAGCGCGATTAAGTGTTTGGGATTAACATGAATCAAGATCGGTATTTTGCGTTGTCCAGTCTTGCGATCGCACAAAGGACAACGGGAGACTCGTTCTTCTGGGTAAGGATTGACGATGAAACCATATTTGGGCGGCAACCCACCAAGTTGTCGTTGTTTGACTTTTGCCATTAGAATTTGGTTATTATATTCTTAGTTGCAAATCATACTTGTCATACCAATGCTCAACTATTAATAGAGATGAATTGATTAGTTTATCCCAATGCAAATCATTCAAAGAACTATACACAGCCTCATTTGCACCTCTAAAATAAACTATAGAGTTGCGAATTTTGTATATTAAATCTCCATGATTACCTTCTGATTCACCATTAATAAATGTCTTGATCTCTCGAAGTAAATTAGTAGCTTCTTCTGGTGATCTCTCTATTATTTTATTCAGTGATTTATCTTCTTTTGGTCTCCAATCAATAAAATCTTCAATATCAGTAGAAAATTGTAATATAGAATCTGTAATGCTTAGCTTACGATGAAACTCTTCTAATGCAGAGATACAGAATAACCTTTCTATGCATCTGTATATATCCAGAAATGAATATTTCCATGCAATAGATACTAAGCTTAATAGTAAGTTTTCATAAGGAATAGTTGTCGATCCCTCAAAAAATACTTTCTCGAACTTATCAAGCGTGTTTGATGAAAAATGTAGAGAAATTAGCTGTCTGTTTTTTAATATGTAAAATCCTGACAATCTTATTAGATCTATATCTCCACCTCTAGTAAATGGACAATCATCGTCGATTCGATAAACATACAACGGTTCAAAAAATTTACTGACGCAATTAAACTGATATTTAATCAATTCATCTGATGATTCATAAAAAATCTCGTTTATTATATCTAAATAATTTAACGACTTAATGAGTGGCACTTCTAATTTGAATAGCAATGCAGTTAAGATACCTGCATTAAGTTCAACGTATTCAAGTACGTTGCGAATATCACCTTCTTCTTGATATTTAAAACCTATAGTAACAAAGTATTTCTGATTTTTGAATTCAAATAAAGCTGTCTGGACATTTGGTAATATCGGGTGCCTTTCGATTATAACGATGTTCTTTAGCCACTCTTTTTCTTTATCATTTGTCTCGATACACCGCTTATTTTTTATTCTCTACAATATTGCTGCTGTATTTGGTTGCAAAGTCAGCTAATGTTTTGAAAACACTGACATTAGCATCTTTCATATTTATAGACATAAAATACTTTAAAGAGATCTCCAGCAAACAGTCATATTCTCTACTTGAAATTTCTCTTCAATTAATACCTTAAAAGCTTGCAAGAAAAATTCTCGTTCAAAATTGATACCTCTACCACTTTTTGTACGAATCAACTCATTTAAAGTTTGAAAATCTAAAAAATCACCTAACGATACATCACTTAGTGTACCTAAGCGGTCGAGCATTTGATTGGCATCACTTTTTACTTGTTCCCACTTATCATTTTGTTTCTCTAAGCTATGATTCGATCCAGGTCTACCTAGTACAGTTAAACCTATTGCAGTTATAAAACCAATACAAGCTGGATGACTAGTGAATAAATCTATACCGTTTTTAAAATTACCTTCTAAATTTTCATTTCTAAATCTGTTTATAGCTAGATCGAATTTAGCCAAATAATCTATTGATTCATAAAATATGTTTGTAAAGCTAGAATTCGCGATGGATTCTATGAAATCTTGCTTTGTAAACTCATCAGCTATTTTCTCTTGCAAATCAAGTTTTTCTTTTCTCGCGCCAAAAACTAAAAACAATTCTACTATATTATGAGCTTGAAACTGAGATGGTGCTGAGCGTCTTCTGTCCTCATCAATCTCCATTATTTGAACCTGGGGAAACTTCGCTGTTAATTCTTTATAAGTCAAGTTCTCCTTTTGGGCATCCGAACCTCCATCGATCATTCCCATCTTGCGATAAAACGTCTCAGCGGTGGGCAAAGAATGTAATCCTACCAATCCACCATAATCTAATTTTTCACTACGGAACCGAGCAAATCGAAGCATTGCGATCCCCACTGCTCGGAATCCATTTGGATCGGGATTGGAGAGCCGATTCCACGGTGCTGTTGCGAGTGAATGGACGTATACTAGCGGGCGTGTTGGATCTACCTGAGAGCGATAACCCCTGACTTGGAGAATCATCATTCCTTGAGTCATTTGTTCGCACTCAATCGTGTAGCCTTCGTATATCCCGATCCCGCCTGCCAGATAAATGCGTTGTTTTTGTTCCCAATCCCAATAGTGGTCTTCATCAGCCGAGGTTCTAAGTTGCTCTCGCCATAATACTTTGAAATCATTTAAGTGCTTTATGGTCATGGTTACTAATGAACCAACGATCGATGAAGCATCTCGTACTCGAATTAGCGGCACTTCAAACTGAACGGACAAAATTTTATTTTTCCTAATGGTGGTAAATACTGGCAGTATCATCACGATCTTACAATGATAATCGCTTACTGCGATCGAACTCCAATCTCAAGGAGTTCTAGAGAGTCTTTAGCAAACAGTAGCTACCGCAACATCAATGTAAATTTTCATCATGTTTATCATGTATTTTGATGTTGCAGCCCCGAAGTTTGTCACGATCGAGTGAGGGCACTCTCTAGCTAAGGGATAGACTACACCAATGAGTATTGCCAGTATCAATCCGACGACAGCTCAACAACTACAAATTTTTCCAACTCTCGCCGACGATGACCTAAAAACCAAAATAATCGAATCGGGGCGGGTGTTTCAGGAATATCGGAATACTTCCTGGACACAGCGGAGTCAATGGCTCCATCAGGCTGCTAGCCTCCTACGGGACGATCGACAGTCCTTAGAGTGGGCGAAACTGATGACCATAGAGATGGGCAAACCGATCGCACAAGCGATCGCCGAAATTCAAAAGTGTGCTGGGGTTTGCGACTATTATGCCGAGCATGGGGCGGAGTTTCTAGCCCCCGAAATAATTGCCACCGATGCCAGTCAGTCTCGAATCGAGTACCAGCCCCTGGGCACAATTTTAGCCGTGATGCCGTGGAATTTCCCCTTTTGGCAGGTGTTTCGGTTTGCCGCTCCCACACTGATGGCGGGGAATGTGGCCCTGCTCAAACACGCTTCTAATGTCCCCCAGTGCGCGATCGCGATCGAAGAGATCTTCCTTCAAGCAGGGTTTCCGCCAGGGGTATTTCAAACGCTGTTAATTTCATCCTCTCAAGTCGAATCGGTCGTCAAATCGCCCCAGGTGAAAGCCGCCACCCTGACTGGCAGCGAACCCGCCGGAGCCAGTTTAGCTCAGACAGCCGGAGCAGTCCTGAAAAAAACTGTGCTAGAACTGGGCGGCAGCGATCCATTTATCGTGACGACAAGTGCGGATCTCGATGAAGCAGTAGCCGTCGGGATAAAGGCACGACTGCTCAATAATGGGCAATCCTGTATTGCTGCCAAACGGTTCATCGTGCTGGATGCGATTGCGAATGCTTTTACATCCAAGTTTGTAGAGGCATTCAGTCAGCTCCAGATCGGCGACCCATTGGAAACCGCGACTGATGTTGGCCCCTTGGCGACCCTGGCAGGTTTGGAGCAGATCGATCGACAGGTACGAGATTCGATCTCAGGTGGAGCTGAATGTCTAATTGGCGGCAAACCTTGGTCTGGATTACCAGGCTTTTTTTATGAACCCACCATTCTCAAGAATATTCCCCCCACTTGTGCCACCTACCGCGATGAATTTTTTGGCCCCGTAGCGTTGTTATTTACAGTACCCGATCTGGATGCCGCGATCGCGCTGGCGAATGACAGTCCGTTTGGTTTGGGCGCGAGTGCCTGGACGCAGGATGCTACAGAACAAGAACGTCTAATTCGCGAATTAGAGGCGGGTTCGGTGTTTATTAATGGCATGGTCAAATCCGATCCGCGCTTGCCCTTTGGGGGTATTAAGCGATCGGGTTACGGTCGGGAACTCGGACGACCCGGCATTTTAGAATTTGTCAATATCAAAACTATCTGGATTAAATGAGCCTATGAATACGGCAGAATTATTGGTGCAATGTCTGGAAAATGAAGGAGTGAAGTATATTTTTGGACTCCCAGGAGAAGAAAATCTTCACATCCTCGAAGCACTCAAGGGTTCTACGATTCAATTTGTGACCTGTCGGCACGAGCAGGGAGCCGCTTTTATGGCAGACGTATATGGACGCTTGACCGGACAAGCGGGGGTATGTCTGTCTACCTTGGGGCCAGGGGCAACCAATCTGATGACGGGTGTAGCCGATGCCAATCTGGACGGCGCACCGCTGATTGCGATTACGGGTCAGGTGAGTACCGATCGAATGCACATCTTATCCCATCAGTATTTAGACCTGGTAGCGATGTTTGCACCGATTACCAAGTGGAGCAAGCAAATCGTCCAGCCCAATAGTACCGCCGAAATTGTCCGCAAAGCCTTCCATGTTGCTCAGTCGGAAACTCCTGGGGCGGTACATATTGACGTGCCGGAAAATGTCGCGGCGATGCCAGCAACTGTGAAACCCTTGCATAAAAATGGCGCGAGTCGAGTCTATGCTGCCTTTGCCAGTCTCGATCGAGCCGCCGCCGCTATTGCCCAAGCCCAGAACCCGATCGTCTTAGTCGGCAACGGTGCGATCCGATCCCATGCCAGTTTTGCCCTCACAGAATTGGCTACTCAACTAAATTTACCCGTCGTCAACACCTTTATGGGCAAGGGGGTCATCCCCTATACCCATCCCTCAGCCCTATGGTCGGTAGGTCTGCAACAGCGGGACTATATTAACTGTGGATTCGATCGCACCGACTTAGTAATTGCGGTCGGCTACGATCTCATCGAATATTCGCCCAAAAAATGGAATCCCACAGGCGAAATTCCGATCGTCCACATTGCCGAAGTCTCAGCAGAAATCGATAGTAGTTATATTCCCCAGGTTGAGGTGGTGGGAGACATTGCCGACTCGCTCCAGGAGATTCTCCAACGGTGCCAAAAGTTGTCAGATGCTAAATCTAAACCCGAACCCTACGCCCTGTCGCTCCGTGAGGAAATTCGGGCAGATTACGAGCAGTACGCCCAGGATAAAGGCTTTCCGATTCGCCCCCAAAAACTCATCTACGATCTGCGGCAGGTTTTAGGCGATGACGATATTCTGATTTCAGACGTGGGTGCCCACAAAATGTGGATCGCCCGTCACTATCACTGCGCCAAACCGAATACATGTTTGATTTCCAACGGTTTTGCGGCGATGGGAATTGCGATTCCAGGTGCGATCGCAGCTAAGTTGGTTTATCCCGAGCGCAAGGTAATTGCCGCTACGGGTGATGGGGGTTTCATGATGAATATGCAGGAGCTAGAAACTGCTCTGCGCCTGAATACTCCTTTTGTGACGCTGATTTTTAACGACGGGGGTTATGGGCTGATTGAATGGAAGCAAATGCAGCAGTTTGGGGTGTCTTCGTTTGTTAAGTTTGGCAATCCTGATTTTGTGAAGTTGGCTGAGAGTATGGGACTGAAAGGATATCGGATTACTCAGAGTGCGGATTTGATTCCCACACTTAAAGAGGCTCTAGCTCAATCTGTTCCTGTGATAATTGACTGCCCAGTGGATTATCGGGAGAATGTTCTCTTTAGCCAAAAATCTAAGGCTTTGGACTGTCTGATTGCGGAGGATGCTGACTAGTACCCAAGGTTCGGCTGTTTCTTGCCAAAGCTGCTTTATACCGATTGGGATGTCGATAGATGTCCCAAATGGCGAAATTATCAGCGCAATAAGTAGCGGATTAGCCAGTGACGATCGACATTGCACTCACTTTCGGGTATATTTAAACAATTGTTTGAATTTAAGGACAAAATTCAAACAATTAGCTAGAATTATCTTGATATACTGTCGATGCTCGATTATGACTAGCGGCTTTACAAGACAGGAAACGATTGCGCTGACAGGGATTGACTCTGGCAGGCTCAGTTACTTCGATCGGACAAAGTTAATAGTGCCGCTGAAGTTTGGGAATCCCAAGCATCCAAAAGTCGTATATGGCTGGCAGCAGGTAATTGAGATCAAGACCATTGAAAGGCTAAGAGAGGAGTTATCACTTCAGGAGATCCGCAAAGTACTGAAATTTTTGAAAGCGCGGAATTATGAACCTGCCTTCTTCGTACATAAGCTGGTCTTTGTCAACGCCCAGCTTTATCTGATTGAAGATCTACGGGATTTTGGCTTAACCGTGCTGGAGGCTTCAGGCAATGGCAAAGGGCAAGTTGTGATTCATGAAGTTGGAACCATTGGTGACATTATTACCGAACTGATGCAAGAAGCAGAAAAACACCATGTGCTTGATTTCGAGAAACGGATCGGTATTACTTTAGTAGGATAGGCGGTAAGAGGGATCGAAGTGTTTAGCTCATCATTATTGGAAGCTGCTGTAGAAACTGTTCGACGTATTTGGCAAATAGAGCCAGTACGGGGGATTCGGATGCCAGCACATAATGCCGAGGCAACAGTCGATCTCGATCTGCTCTGGACTGATGGTGGTTTGCGTCCGAGAGCGAATAATCTAGCCTTTTTAATTCAGCAGATAGAGCGAGGAGATTTAGAGCTATGGATACAACGATTAAGGGCATGGACAATTCGTGGCGGTTTGCTAGTTTCTTCAGATGAACTCTATCTTGTACAACCAAGATCTGATTCCTCTGGCGAACTAGAGCAGACAAAATTAGATTTAGATGCTTTGCGTGAAACTTTGGTATCACCAAAACATCATCTGTTCACACCGAAGGCACTGGCAAAACTTCGGCAGGGGCAATTATCGCTTGCAGACTTAGAAGAAGAAGTTTCCGAGCGAAGTTTTTCATTTTTAGACCGTCAACAACAACGACTTGGTGATTCATTTCAAAAAGGTATTGATTCGGCACTAAAACTAGTGGATTCTACTAGTTCTAGTTCTTCACGTTCTGAAATAAAGGGACATACGATCCGCTTTGCAATTGCGTACTTGGGCGCAAGGATTTTACAAGACAAAAATTTCTTTGGTTCTAGTAATGTTGTCCAAGCTGAAGATCCACTTGGTTTACTCGATCGCATGGTGGAAGTTACTAATGGCTTCTTTCGCCGTGCCAGAACTTCGGCTGACTATGTACCCGTGCCAGTTCGTCAAGAATTAGCTCTACACATGGGAAGTCGAGTTAGTTTTGTCCTAACAGATCATCGTGATGTTGGGAGATTATATGAAGAAGCAATCAAGAAATTACCTAGAGAATTAGGTAGTGATGATTGGGGCGATTTAAACCGTCACTATACACCTGTAAAACTGGCAGAGCGAATGCTAGAAGCTTTGCCGATAGAACGGTTGCGTCCAGACGAAAGATTTATTTTCGATCCAGCGGCTGGTTCGGGCAGTTTGATATTGGCTGCTACCTCCAGACTCGCTGGAATGAGAGATATCCCAACAGGTGAAGAGCGCAAAGAATATTTAAAAAGTCATATATTAGGAAATGACTTAGATCGCTATGCAAACTTAGTAGCACAGCTACGATACTTTCTAGCCAGCGAATCGCTTGGAGTTGCCAGCGAAACATCTAAAATTGCTGATATTTTGCCTTTCCCATCTTCGTTTACAGATAAAGACTATCAAAGGCTCTCAAAAGAAAACTTCATTGTACGTCCGCGTGTCATTGTTGCGAATCCACCATTTGCGATCGAGGGCAACATCCAAAAATCGGCTGCTTTCGTCGAACAAGCTACCAATTGGCTTCAAGATGGCGATCAGTTTGCCTTTGTCTTGCCAAGTTCTTTTTTAACTGGTGGTAATAAATTTGATGTTTCAACTGCCCGAAAAAATTTAGCCGCTAAATGCAACTTGTTTGAGATTTTGCAGTGTCCAGAAGGTACGGTAGGCATTGATGCAAGACAAGATGTATGTCTTCTTTTAGGTACAATAGGTCAGCACAAAAATTCTTATACCATCACAAAATCCGTGATCTCTAGAGCTGAAGCTTTTGCTATCCGCGAAGATGGATTTTTAGGTTCCTCTCGACTTATAAAAATCAATCCTGACAGTGATTGGTCTGACAGCATAGCTCCAAAAATCAATCTATCTGTTCCTACCATTTCACTGGGGCATCTCTTTTTTGTATTCAATGGCGTGACACATCGAATAGGACATCCTCCTGTTGCAGAATGTCCTGAAAATAGACCATGTAAACCAACATGGCGCATGAGATGGGGCAGCAAAGATGCTCTTTGGGCAGACCCAGAAAAAGTAGATCGCCAACACCGATGGGTCATATATGATGATATTTCTCTAGCAAGACCTAGAGCCAATGTTGCC
>NZ_JANPLS010000486.1:0-17036 GCF_031422475.1 Chamaesiphon sp. VAR_48_metabat_403 | reverse complement strand
TGGCGGAGCCTCTTCTAAGGAACTTAGCTGAAACTGGCTCAGAGCAAGGATCTGTAAATTGGGTTGAAGCATGAAATTAGGGCGTGCCCAAACAAAGTTTCTTTCACCCTTTAGACGACATTTATGTCGGCTCAGATGCTCAGAATGAGAATCGATTGTCCGATATCGAGTAACAAGTACTTTACTGGCTGGCGATCGATCGCGAAGCTGTCTCGATTTCTCAATTGGTAGCAGACTTCATTCCCAGCGGATCTCGATTAGGCTTTGCCTACGCTACGCGAACGCAAGTTTTAGGCGCATTACAATCGTTAGATCGGCAAAGTCTGATTGAAAAAAGTGCTGGCTGCTTTACCCTCCAACCCGTGGTGATGGAGTATGTCAACCGCCAAATTCATCGATCGAGTATGTGAAGAAATTACAACTTTAGATGTAGATATTTTGAATAGCCACGCGCTGATGCAGGCTCAGACTAGAGATTATATTCGCGAGAGCCAAGGGCGAATGATTTTAACCCCGCTGGTAGAAAGACTACTAGGTAGATTGCGATCGAAACTAGAGATTAAAAATCAACTCGTTGGCGTAGCCTGTCTGCAAGACAATCGATTACTGGTGAAACTGCGATCGGAATTTACCGACACTTACGGTTATGCAGGCGGCAATCTGATTAACCTTTACCGTCATTTGGCGATCGATGTGAGTGGCTATGATTTTTCCGGTTTGTGCATTTGGCAAGCCTATTTGCTCGATGTAGATTTACATGACATTAATTTTGCCGATACTGATGTGGCAAAGTCAGTCTTCACCGAAACCTTTGGCAGTATTCACTCACTAGCCTTTAGTCCAGATGGTAACTGTCTGGCTTGTGGCGATTTCGACGGCGATATTCGGTTGTGGGATGCGCGTACTCACCAACTCCAGTCGATCTTAAAAGGTCATACCAACTGGGTGCAAGCGATTACATATAATCCCGTTCGTCCGCTGTTAGCTAGCGGCAGTTTTGACTGCACCGCCAAGCTGTGGGATCTCAATACGGGTGAGTGCTTAAAAACGCTTGCCGAACATACCCAGGGGGTCTATTCAGTGGCATTTAGCCCCGATGGTCAGATCTTGGCTAGTGGCAGCGACGATTGTACTGTCAAGCTGTGGGATGTCAATAGTGGGGAATGTTTGACAAGTCTTCAGCATCAAGCTAATCCAGCCCATGATATCAAGTCGGTAGCATTCAGTCCTGACGGTTGCATCATTGCTAGTGGTGGTTCGGATTGCACGATTCAACTCTGGCTCATCCAGGATGGCAGCAATGGCACCTATTGGCAAACCCTGGCGGGTCATCAAGGCTGGATTTGGTGTGTGGCTTTTAGTCCCGACAGTCGCCTGCTCGCTAGCGGCAGCGATGATACTACAGTCAAACTTTGGGATCTAGCCACTGGGGAGTGTTTACATACCTTTGTCGGGCACAATGATGAATTGCGATCGATCGCCTTTAGTCACGACGGTGAAATGCTCATCAGTGGCAGCAAAGATCGAACGATCGGGGTTTGGGATGTTCAATCTGGGGAGCGCGTCAAGACCCTCATCGGTCATGAGAAGTGGATCTGGGCGATGGCTTTCGACCCCCACAATCGAGTCATCGCCAGCAGCGGTGAAGACCGGACGATCCGACTCTGGAGCCTAGATTCCGGTCAATGTCTCAAAGTTATTCAGGGCTACTCAAATACTTTATTTTCGATCGCGCTAGTGCCCGCACCCGCACCAAATCCGGCTAATTCGCCCGTGCTGTTGGCTGGTAGCTACTTCGATCGACTCGTGAGACTCTGGAATATTGAGACTGGGGAATTTACCAGCTTTAAAGGTCATACCGATGCAATTAGAGCGATCGCCCTTAGTCCAGATGGCCGATGTTTAGCTGGCGGAGGTGGTAGTGCCGATCCGACAATTAAACTCTGGAGCGTCCAGGATGGTCGATGTTACTGCAACTTATCCGGTCACACCAACGAAGTCTGGTCGGTTGCCTTCAGCACTGACGGTCGAATGCTTGCCAGTGGGAGTAACGATCGCACGATTAGAATTTGGAATACCCAGACGGGTGAATGTCTTCAAACTCTGACAGGGCACATGCACTGGGTGATGTGTGTAGTCTTTAGCTCCCCAGAGATCCTGGTTAGTGCTGGTTTCGATCGAACGATTAACTTCTGGGATCTTCAGACGGCTGCCTGTCTGCGGACTTGGCAGGTGGGGCAATCGATTTGTGCGATCGCGTTTAATCCCAGCGGTGATATTTTAGCCAGCGGGAGTATCGAGCGCACGGTGGGACTATGGGACGTGACTACAGGCGAATGTTTGCAAACTTTGTCCGGTCATAAGCTGTTTGGCATCTAAAGCACATACTGTATAATATAATATGTTCGCGATCGCCTAAATTTAATGCCTGCTAAAAGTTTCCTAAATTCCGAAACAAAAGAGAAATTATAAAGGGCACTAAAAGAGCATGAGCATCCAGATATTCGGGAAAGAGTCTTAATACTTTTATTGCTAGATGATGGAAATACGCAGAAGCATATAGCTGAATTAATTGGATGTTCTTTAAGTAAAGTTGCTTACTGGTGCGTACATGGCGATCCTGATAATTTAGATAGCCTGTCCGATGAAAGAATGAAAGGCAATTATAGGAAAGCAACAGAAGAATATATAAAAATGTTGCTAGAAATAATTGAAATAGAACCTGAAAAATATGGATATGAATTCGGAAAATGGACAACAGCTAGACTAGCAACACATCTAGAAGAGAAAACGGGAATAAAACTCAGCGGTACACAAGTCAGGAGAATTTTACAATCAAAAAAGTATGTTTACCTCTGGGCAAAATATAGTCTAGAGGACAAGCAAGATCCAGGTAAAAGAACGATCTTCAAGAAAAAGTTATCAGAATATTTGCAAATCGCTAAAGAGTTCCCAAAGCTATTGCAGGTATGGTTTTGGGATGAAAGTGGATTCAGTCGAAGGGTGATTAGGAGAAAGAATTGGTGTCTCAAGGGAACTAGAAAGAAAAAAAGAGGTGACAGAAGAAGAGGTCGAATTAACGTAATGGGAGGCGTGAGATCCTCAGACAAAAGGAGATGGGTAGATTTTATCCCAACGGGAAATTCTGTTAATTTTTATTTGGTGCTAAAAACTTTCTATGAGGATTTAAAAAAAGAATGGATAGAAGAGGGAAATTTAGCGGATGAAATCGCGCCGAGGTCTCCTCGGCGTGCGTTTCACCAAGCGGCAGAAGATTTCCAAGAGAAAGGGTTCAAAATTGTCATAATATTAGACAATGCCAGCTTCCATAAAAAGGAAGAGACGTTGCAAAAGATTGCATCAGAAATGCCAAGCTTAATTATAGAATTTCTGCCGCCATACAGTCCTGATTATAACTTAGTTGAATTGGTATGGCATTCAACCAAAGAGTATATTGCTAACAGATTATTTGAGTCATTAGAAAAGCTAGAGCTTGTCTTGAATGATTTACTAAATGAAGGAGGACTGATTATAAAATGGGATCGAAAGTTAAAGAACAAGGGTAACGCCGTTAATGTGATTTAGATGTTCGACAGCTTACCCATTTTGTCTGGTCGGTGGCTTTTAGTCCAAATGGTCGATTGCTAGCCAGTGGTAGCTTCGATCGTACCATCAGACTTTGGGATCTCCACACGGGTCGATGTCTGCAAGTATTAGAAGGTCATGAAAGTGGGGTATTTTCGGTAGCTTTCATCCCCCAATCTGGCATCGATAGCCCCAATCGACAGTTGCTAGCCAGTTCTAGTGCTGATGCTACAATTCGGATTTGGGATATCGCTACAGGTGAATGCCTAAAAATCCTGCGATCGCCGCGACCCTATGAAGGGATGAATATTCGGGGCATTACAGGCATTACGGATGCACAAAAGGCAACATTGAAAGCATTGGGCGCAGTCGATTCTCCAGTGGAGCAACACAGCCGCCGCTAGACCAATTCAGCCGATCGCGAACGCTCAAATCTCCGTTAAATGGAGATCGTTTACTACTTGCATTTAGCAATGCCAACAAAATCTCGATCGTAAGACTTAAAATATAAATAGTCGTGGAGAATGGTTATGACTACAGCCCCATTAAAAACTATACCCTTGCTCGAAAATGGCGACAGGCTTACTCGCCACGAATTTGAACGGCGTTATACTGCCATGCCGCCCCAAACCAAAGGGAACCCCAAAGCCGAACTAATCGAAGGAATCGTCTACATGGCATCACCGCTGAGAATTAGAAGTCACGGACAACCCCACAGTCAAATTGTGACTTGGCTGGGCTTCTATCAGGCTAATATCCCTAGTTTAATTGTGGGTGTCGAACCAACAGTGCATCTGGATATGGACAATGCGCCTCAACCTGACGCTGTATTATTTATTCCAGGTAGAGGGGCAACGATCGTTGAAGATGACTATATCGCAGGTGCGCCCGAACTAGTCGTCGAAATTTCGGCTAGTACAGTCTCCATCGATCTTCACGACAAAAAAGAAGCATATCGCCGCAATGGAGTGCAAGAGTATATTGTCTGGCGCACTTTAGAGCGAGAAATAGATTGGTTTAGCCTTCAGAATGGAGCGTATATTCGACTCGAACCCGATGAGAATAGAGTAATTAAAAGTCAAGTATTCCCCGGATTATGGTTGGCAGTTGAAGCCATGCTCTCAGGCGCAATGTCAGACGTTTTAGCAGTATTGCAAGCCGGATTAAATTCTGCCGATCGCATCGATTAGATGTTCGCTTCAGTCAATTATCAAGCCTAGAGATAAACCCTCAAACCATCAGCGACACCTATATCTGTTCTAAATTAAGGGTTTTCTCGATCGCTATTTGCAGACATTAGATCGACCTCGCTCTTGGCACTGGATCGAAGAGAATCGAACGTGATAGTATAAAAAAGAACATCGTTTGGTGAAGGCTAGTGTCGATCGACTCTAAACATACTTATCGAGTAACGAAAGTACCTGCCGATCGCGAATTAACGATGGTGGCGGAATTGAATAGTATCAATCGATTGGTAGCCGTTGCCGAAGCGCAAGTCAGCTATCATATCGAGCCAGTTCTGCCGGGATGTCCGCAGTTACCCGCAGGATTGCAACTGCGATCGTACCAACAGCAAGCGATTACCAACTGGTTTAGAAATCAAGGGCGCGGCACCCTCAAGATGGCAACGGGTAGCGGTAAAACCATTACCGCCCTGGCGATCGCGCATCAACTATACCAACAAATTGGACTCCAAGTATTAATTATCGTCTGCCCATTCCGCCACCTCGTCACCCAATGGGGTCGAGAATGCGAAAAATTTAATCTTCAGCCGATTCTCGCTTGCGAAAGCATTCACAAATGGCAGGGGAAATTCTCTTACCAACTCGCCAGAATCAATACCGGGCAGCAAAAATTCCTCACAGTCATCACCACCAACGAAACCCTAATTACCCCCGGATTTCAATCCCAGCTTAAATACCTCCCCGATCGTACCCTCATTATCGGCGATGAAGTCCATAACCTCGGCGCGACAAAGCGCGAAGCTAGCCTCCCCCGCAACGTCGGCTTGCGCCTCGCCCTCTCAGCCACCCCAGAACGCCACTACGACGAGATCGGCACTCAAAACATCCTCGACTACTTTGGTGACATCTTACAGCCCGAATTTACCCTCAAAGATGCGATTGAACAAGGTGCCCTCGTCCACTATTTATACTACCCAATCTTAGTCGAACTGACTCCAGATGAAAGCGATCGCGACCTCAAACTCACTCGCGCGATCGGTCGCAAACTGCTCTACAATAGCCACGATCGCGGACGAACCGCCGACGAATTCGACACCCCAGATCTCACCCCCTTATTAATGCAACGCGCCCGACTTGTCGGTGCGGCGGCAAATAAACTCGTCGCGCTCAAAACCTTAATGCAAGATCGGCTCGACACCAGCCATACCCTGTTCTACTGTGGCGATGGGAGCAGCGATAGTACCCAACAACTCGCCGCTGTCACCCAGCTACTAGGTAAAGAACTCGGCTATCGCGTCAATACCTACACCGCCGCAACATCGCTCCCAGACAGAGAACAACTCCGCCAGCAATTTGAATCTGGAGCACTTCAGGGACTAGTCGCCATTCGCTGTTTAGATGAAGGAATCGATATCCCTGCCATTAAACATGCCGTCATCCTCGCTAGCAGTAGCAATCCGCGTCAATTTATCCAACGCCGAGGGCGAATTCTGCGCCCAGATACGGGCAAGGATCGCGCTACTTTATACGATATGGTCGTTTTACCACCAGCATTAGATCGAGATACACTCGCGATCGAACGGAATCTGCTCAAAAAAGAACTCCTGCGGCTGATTGAATTTGCCGACCTCGCCGACAACGCCGCCACAGCCAGAACCCAACTCCTAATGCTTCAAAAACGCTATGGATTGCTAGATATTTGATAGGCTTTAGGTTTTAGGTTTTAGGGAAGACTGGGAGTATATAGATTTTCAATCCAAAATCCCTCCTACTCCCATCTCCCATCTCCAATGCGGATAACCATACCCAACGAATCGATCGGAGTCTGGGTATAATTAGATAGTCAACCCCAATTGCATCCTTGAGAATACATTGTCCTCGTCCCAACTGTGGCTTTACCTAGCTCCACCGATTGCTGGTGCTGTTGTCGGTTATTTTACCAATGATATCGCGATCCAGATGTTGTTTCGTCCCTATACGGCGAAATATATTGGTAAATACCAGATTCCCTTTACCCCTGGATTGATTCCGAGCAATCAGGAACGCTTGGCGACGCGAATTTCCGATACGATCATGGGGTCTTTGCTCACCCCAGTCGAGCTGCAAAAAATTGCCAAGCGATTGCTAGAGGTAGAGCGGGTACAAGCGGCGATTACCTGGTTGCTCCAGTTGGCTCTCGATCGCATTCAGTCAGATAAAGAACAAAAGACAGTCAAAGTTCTGGCGAATATTCTCAAAGATTTACTCGGCGAATCCTTTCCGCGCTGGTTGAGAGTTTTAGCGCGCAAGCCAGATTTTTTAGAGCCGCAGATTAACCAGATCTTCGATCGATTGATTTTAGAATTCGAGCTAACCGATGCTCAAGCAGCGCAATTAGCCGATTGGCTGATTAATGTCATTTTACCACCGGAAACATTGCGGGTGGCTCTAGTCGATTTTTTGACCGATCGGAATATTCAAGTTATCGATGAAGGATTGCGCGAACAGAGTAGCGGTACTTACTGGGTAGTCGCCAATTTATTCGGAGTTAAAAATGCCCTCAATCGGTTGCGGACATTTTGTTTAGACGATCGAGAGAAGGCTAATCAAATTATTTCTCAACTGATTGTCGCCCTCAATATTCGCAATCGCGTGCAAGAGTTATTACGCGATCTTTCCCTCCAAAATTTACCAGTTTCTACAGTCAAACAACTCCGAAAAACGATTAGCACCACCGTTCGTAGCTATATTCAAACCAAAGGTGTGGAATTAATTCAAGGATTGACAGATTCGGCAGATTGGGATGGGATCGCCAATGTGGTCATCGGTCGGCTCCGCAATTCGACAATTTTGACATCATCTTTAGATGTAGTTAGTGCGGAACTGGCAATTATTATCGATCGATATCTAGAGCGCGATCTCGAACAAATCGTCACCCAAGTAATTCCAATTTTAAATATCGACCAGGTAATTATCGAGCGCGTTAAAGCGACTTCGCCTGCGGATTTAGAAGCCGGAATTCAAGGCATTGTTAAAAGCGAACTCCAAGCGATCGTCAATCTCGGCGGTATCTTGGGCTTTATTGTCGGTTTAATGCAAACAGGTTTTCTGTGGTTCCAACAATAATCTCCTCATTTGATGCTCGAATCGTCCGATCGGTAAGTTTGCCAGTACCTAAATGTTACCGATTGTCTAATATTTTCAGCAATATTGCAGATTGCAAATTGACAATTTATAGAGTAGCGTATTATCCTGCTTTCCACTGTCCACTGTCTTTGCATAATCGATCGTAACTAGCCCAATTAACAATTTAACGATAGTTTAATTTTCTCGACTTGCTAGAACTGGTATGTTTATAGATACTGGAGAACTTTAATCTACTTGTTTACGTCTAGAATCTTACGGCAACAGAGTACACCCCGACTCAAGCTTTGTCAGATATGTATGCAACCACCAGCATCCATTTGCCAGCCTATTTTCATGGATGGCGAATTAGATCTGACGACTAAATAACAGTCAAAAGAAAAGTTTTACCAGCCACTTGTAAAGGGAGTTAAATACAAACTCATGCCTAGTGTTAAAACTCGAACGATCGGTCAACCTAAGTTTACAGGCGATATGGTGCGTACCTATCTCCACGAAATCGGTCGCGTTCCATTGCTCACCCAAGAGCAAGAGATTTGCTATGGTAAGCAAGTGCAACAAATGATGCTCTTAAAAGAGATCGAACAGAACTTAGCAACAACCTTAGATCGACCGCCAACGACCCTAGAATGGGCGAATGCGGCTAATTTGACACCAACCGAACTCGATCGCCTCTTACTCCGGGGTCAACAAGCCAAGCAGAAAATGATCGAAGCCAATCTGCGGTTGGTAGTTGCTATTGCCAAAAAATACCAAAAGCGCAATCTCGAATTTCTCGATCTGATTCAAGAGGGTTCGCTGGGATTGGAACGGGGGGTCGAAAAATTCGACCCTACCAGAGGTTATAAATTCTCGACTTATGCTTACTGGTGGATTCGTCAAGCGATTACCCGCGCCATCGCCCAACAAGGTCGCTCGATTCGCTTGCCCATCCATATTACCGAAAAGCTCAACAAAATCAAAAAAACCCAGCGCGAGCTGTCCCAACAACTCGGACGCAGTGCGACATCGGCAGAAATCGCCGTCGCACTAGAACTCGAACCCGCCCAGATTCGGGATTATCTCAATATTTCGCGTCAGCCGATTTCGCTTGATGTTCGCGTCGGCGACAATCAGGATACCGAACTCTCAGAACTGCTCGAAGATGGTGGTGTTTCTCCCGAAAAATATACGGTACAAGAATCCCTGCGTCAAGAGCTACATTCGACGCTCAACGAGCTGACGGGACAGCAACGAGATGTGATTAGTCTGCGCTTTGGCTTAGAAGGTGGGAGCGAGTTATCGCTAGCTAAGGTGGGGGAAATTCTCAATCTCAGCCGCGAACGGGTGCGTCAACTAGAGCATCAAGCTCTATCGCATTTCCGCCGTCGTCACAGCAGTTTCCGAGACTATGTAGCCAGCTAGAATCGACGGATCGAGCGGATCGAAAACGGGTAGGGGTAATTAATGAATTACTTCTACCCGTTTTTGTGTATGAAGTTCAATAATTATTTGGGTAAATTATGGTATTCATCCCGATAAATTTAGCATTAAAACCTAAAACATCGAACTTAATTAGATCGAACCTAATATCGATCGATATTGTAATTTATTTGTAAAATATCTGCATTAGCCTAATTAGATTGGGTAAAATCAATACAGCACATAATTATAGTCTGAACATCTATGAATCCCATTATTCGTCAAGGCGACGTGCTCATCATCCCCAGTGACACCTCCGCCACAGGTACCAAGCTTCCCCATCTCACATTAGCAGAAGGCGAGGTTACCGGACATCGCCACCGAATTAGTAACGGCGAAGCCGAGTTATTCGAGCGCGATGGCGTACTATACCTCAAAGTTTTATCGCCAACTGCAATTCTCACCCACGAGGAACACGCACAGGTAACTATTCCCCAAGGCGATTGGGAAATCCGCATCCAACGCGAATATTCTCCCGAAGGCTGGCGATATGTAGCTGATTAAAAATAAGTATTGCAAGAGGTATCTATATGTGGATACCTCTTATTTATTAATGCTATCTAAATTTTCTAACATATCCATGCAATTTAACAATGGAACTAATAGAACTAGAGCTAAAAATCGACCTAGCCAAATCCCATCGATTCTCTAGACTAGATCTGGAAAACAATCATCTAACAAAAATACCAGCGAGTATCGGAGATCTTCCACATCTAACCGAACTAAGTATCAGGTGTAATCAATTAATCAGTTTACCAGAAAGCATCGGAAGTCTATCTAGTTTGACTAAGTTAAATCTCAGATATAATCAATTAACTAATCTGCCAGAAAGTATCGGAAATTTATCTAATTTGAAAGAGATAAATTTGAGGTATAATCAACTAACTAGTTTACCAAAAAATATCGGAAACCTTAATAGCCTAACACAGCTAGACCTTGGTTATAATCAACTAACCGAACTACCCGATAGTATGATAAAGCTATCAAAATTAACAACTCTAAATATCAATGTTAATCCTTTAAAAAGTTTATCACCACTACAAGTATTGCCAAGGTTGCATTCAGTTTATTTTTTAAATAGACTGCTACCCCGCAGATATTGGATTAAGTTTAGTGACTGGAAACCTGAATGGTTTTTAGAGGAGGAAGACTGGGAGATTAGAAAATATTTAGTCGAGCAGCTAGGAGCTGAAGAAATAGCCAGGAAAGTTGGTACTCTTACTTCTGAATATTGTCTGACTAATTTCTCGGAAAATGTCTGTGACTTTACCAATTTGAAGTTTATACATCTTCAAAACAACCAGCTAAGTAATTTACCAGAAAATATTGAAAATCTCACTAATTTAACTATTTTAAACCTACGCAATAATCAAATAGCTAGTTTACCAGAGAGCATCGGTAATCTATCCAATTTAACCGAGCTAAATTTGAGGTACAATCAAATAGCTAGTTTACCAGAGAGTATCGGCAATTTGTCCAATTTAGCCAAGCTAGATTTGTGTGCAAATCAGCTAACAAGTTTACCAGAAAATCTCAGTAAGCTATCTAACTTAACTGAGCTAAATTTGGGCAATAATCAACTATCTAGCTTACCAGAGCAGCTCTCCAACCTCTCTAATTTAATTGAATTAGATCTGAATAATAATTATTTTGTAGATTTATCAGTTCTCCAAAATATCACTAATCTAAAGAAAGTTTATTGCTTTGGAATCGAGCTGCCGCGAAGGTATTGGACTAAGTTTAGTGAGTGGAAACCTGAATGGTTGTTAGATGAAGACAATGCTGAAATCAGGCGTGTTTTAATCGAACAAGTGGGATATGAAAAAATTTGCGAGGATTTGAGTGCAGATAATCTCGATACTTGGAGGGAATATATTTTGCTAAAAATTGATGGAATCGAAGCAGTTTATGAAGATGAAGATGAACCGATGGAACGAGAACCGATGGTATTACTCAAGATGACTTGTCCATCGACAGCGCATATTCATATCCTCAGAGTACCGCCAGAAATGACGAGTGCCGAAGCCGCAATTACGTGGGTAAATCATGGCATTCATCCCGATAAATTTACGATTCAAACTTAGCTGGGATCGACACTCCAAAGCTCTGAATTTGCCAAGGTTTAATTGTCGAGTCGAATGGTTCGGGTTGTGGTTCTTCGAGGATATTTACTACTCGTTGGCGTAGCCTCTCAGCATGAGAATCGATCCCTAAACCCAGATCGCCAGTCACATCTATTTCTCCCGCAACTCCATGACATTCATAACACCGCAATACCCACGATCGATCTAAAGCCTCTGAAGGTTTAAATGCCATTAAAACCAGATTCTCTCCAGGTAAATCGATAAAACTATTCTTAGCTATTAACGATCTCCCCGTCCCCTCGTCCCCTCGTCCCCTCGTCTCCCCTTCTCCGACACGAAATACCTGTAAAGGAGAATTCAACTCCAGCCCCCTTCTCACCGTCTGAGCGGTTTGCCAGGTGCCGATGTGGGGATAAATAGCATAGCTAAACTCATGATAACCGCGATCGGCTGTCGGATCGGGCCATTTAGAGCTGCGGAGCAAGGTAAGTCTTAAATAATCCGTCCCCGCATCGAAGCCGTATTTGCAATCATTTAGAATACTCACGCCATATTCGCCACTATTATCGGTGAGATCTACCCAGCGGTGCATGGGTAATTCCCATTTGGCTTTTTCGGCATCGGTTTCGGGTGTAGTTGTACGATCGATCGCACCGCAAGCAGTTTCGG
The DNA here is from genome assembly GCF_031422475.1 of Chamaesiphon sp. VAR_48_metabat_403. Classification (NCBI taxonomy): domain Bacteria; kingdom Bacillati; phylum Cyanobacteriota; class Cyanophyceae; order Gomontiellales; family Chamaesiphonaceae; genus Chamaesiphon; species Chamaesiphon sp. VAR_48_metabat_403. Next base: position 4,930 of record NZ_JANPLS010000486.1, on the reverse strand, counting down.
CAGTAGATCGATCGGCGGTAAGATTGAGGGGGAAGTTGGCTTTAATTAGTACGTGTTCGGTTTGCCAATCCACGCTGGTATCGATCCGCAAAATGGGTGAATGGATATCGAGAATGTAATCTTGCGTAAATTCACAGCCAGCTAATTCGCGCACTACTCTGATTTGTTGGCGAATTTCGCCGTCTTCGATCCACTCGATCGATCTTAGCTTGCTAGGCGGTAATTGCTTTTCGGCATATTGAGGATCGATATTCCACGCATCCCAATATTGTTCCGCATCTTGGAAGGCTTCGAGATGATTGGCACCGATGGAGGTAAAAACTTCCCGCTGGTTGACTTCATCCCAGATGCTAGCAATATCTCCCGTATGGAAGTCGATTTCTACTCTTACGAATTGGTTTTTAAAAATAAAATCGCCACAACCCAGTATTTTCGTGTCTTTCCATCTTGGTTTTGGATCTTCGATCGAATCCATTCCCATTAACATGTAAGGTACGAGCCAAAATAATTTATAACCAACGCTGGGTATATCTTCAGCCACGAAGAAGATTTTTTCTGTGCATGATTCTGTTGGTAACGATGCTCCAGCATCATCAGTTACCATCCATACCTGAGACGACTCCATTTCTGGTAAATATAAACTGATGACTTCAGTGCGATGCCAATTGAGTGCATTGAAGATAATAATTGGAATCGCGCGCTCTGTCGGTGGTGTGGGAAGTAAGATCCGATCGCAAATGTCACCCAGAGCGTTGCTAATTATCTGCGTCGTCACGCGTTCGACATTTTCCCAACCTTCATTTGCCGTCACATATACGGGTGCGATCGCGGTGCCGGGGATGATATCGTGAAATTGATTGAATAATGTTTGCTTCCAGGCTGTCTCGATTTGCAATTTGAGATCTGCGGAATAAACTCGATCGGTAACTATACAGGCGATCGACGACCAGAGTTCTGCCTGATATAATAAATCCTCACACTGACGATTCGATCGCTTTTGATCGGCGTGGGTAGTAAAACAGCCCCGATGGAATTCTAAATATAATTCGTCCTTCCAAACTGGTAATAATTGACTATCGGCTCTACTTGCCAACTTATCGAGATATTTAACCGCCGTCGTAAATTCTAAATCGGGAAATACGTCTGACTTTGACCATCGATCGGCTAACTCCAACATATCACGGGTCGGCCCGCCGCCATGATCGCCCACGCCGAATAAATATAGCGACTCATCTATCCCTGTCGCGGTTTGCCACTTGCAAGCATAATCCATCATCTTCAACGGATCGATGCCTTCCCCAATCGCCGACGACATCAAACTCAATACTCGACTCCCATCGGGAGCTTCCCACCAAAATAATTGATGGGGAAATTGTGTCGTATCGTTCCACTGGAATTTTTGAGTGACGAAATAATCGATCTTCCCCTGCTGTAACAACTGCGGTAATTGCCAGCAAAATCCAAACGTATCGGGCAACCATGCGGCACTAGTATATGCGCCGAATCTCGACTGGTTATACGCTTGTCCGTAAATAATTTGCCGTGCGATCGATTCCCCCGAAATTAAGTTAAGATCTGGCTCGATCCACATCCCCCCCACTATTTCCCATTTACCCGCCTTTACCTGCTGACAAATACCTGCAAATACCTCCGGCTGATTAATTTCCATCCACTCATACAATGCAGGCGTAGAATGGCAAAAAGTCAGATCGGGAAACTGTTGCTGTAACTTCAAAGCCGATTCAAATGTCCGCTCCGCCACCTCCCAAGTTTCCGCCACCTCCCACAACCACGCCATATCCAAATGAGCATGTCCGAGTAATTGAATACTCCGTAAAATCCCCTCCTCGGAGCGAAAAGTGCGGTCTTGGGGCGCGAGCTTTGTGGGGGAAGCTTCCCCCACAAACGTCGCTTGTTTCCCCAAGTGAAGCACCTTTTCAAGAGAGGGGTGCCCAAAGGGCGGGGTGGGTAGATCTCCGCCACCCACAATCACCTTAACCCGCTGCTTAACTTCTATTACCCGCCGGATAAACTCACAACTATCTACCGCAAGTAAATCATAGTCAATCTCATCGATAATCCCTGCCAATTCCCCTAACCTATCTGGCTGAAAACTCGCCACCTGCTTCATCATTACCGCCAACTCATCCGCAAACCAACCCGGTTCCGGCTGCATCGGATCTGCGGACTCATAAACCAGCCTAGAACGCATCAAAGCACCAATATCGTGCCCCGGACTCATAAGCCTCAATCGCACGTCTACAGGCGTTCCCGGTACCACTGCCGACATCAACAAAATGCGCGGACTATGGTCGAATAAATCGCCCTCCTGTACCAATTCTCCATTCACAAATACCTGCGCCAACTCCGCCCACCACGTTAGAGCCAGCCGACACGATAAACTACTAACAGGATAACCCCCCACATCTGCCGGAAGTATCAACTGTTGCGCCAGCCAAATTTCTTGTCGCCCCCGCTCCCAGGCGATTTGTCCCTTTTCATTTAATTTCCCCAGATCCCACTGGCGTGGGTCGGCATCTACACTGGTTTTGCCCACATGCATCCGCCAATCGGTTAAAATATTGCATTGACTCAAACTCCGCAGCCTGTCGATCGCGATCGACACAGACGATACAAAACTTTGCTCGGAATCATTCATAGTTTCGCTAGAATCTTAGTTATTAAAAAAGATCGATCGGGGCGTGGGGCGCAGGTATATAAATAAAATGAGTACCAGCTTATAACAGTATAAATATTGACATTATCATTGCTATCGATAACTCAGATAACAATCTGAAATTATGAAATTACTTTCAACTTTCCACTAAACCACCATGCCTGGAAATTATCAAAGCCGAGTTTTTACCTTTCTCAATAAACAAGCCAACGAATTAAAAAATAACTGTACCAAAGGCTTGCGACATATTAAAGTAGCCGTAGTTTGGAGCGGTCAAATTTTATTCTATCCCATCCACTTAATCGCCCAGACTGTTAAAAGTCTCCAACCACAGCTTCCGCCACCCCCCCAGCAAAAATCTCTACCCACGCCACCAGCATCCGATATTAACATCGAACGGGTGCTAGATTCGCTCGTGAGTGCTGGATATCCGATCGAGATTGCCTCAGCCGCCGCACTCACCAGGGAAACTCGGCAATCGAACGAGCTTCACAAGTGGCATCCAGAGCATTATCGAGCCGCACTCGTTACGGCAGAAGATGATGAAGAAGATTGGGAGCTAGCCGCTGCCACGCCGAGCCGATTTAGTCGAGTTACCCGCACCAAACCAATCGTACGCGGATTGAGTTCGTTATTAATCGATCGACAATTAGTTTTAGTCACTACTAAAAATGAGCTATTAGATATTTTAACCATCTCTCAACAACAAGAAATTCGCCGCCGCATTGGTGTCGATTTAGCTATTAATTGGCAGCAATGGCAGACAAATAAATTACCCCATAATCAACACCGCCAAGAATTAGCAGCAGATCGCCAAAGATATTCGATCGATCGCACCCCGATAACTCCAGTCGAACTAACAGCCGCAGAACCATTAGATCGATCGCCAAATCTTATCGACAGGTTTCGTAATTGGTGGCAAGAAATTAATCCTCAAATTTCAGATTTAGATCTAGAAAACTCGCCAGAATCGATCGAGCCAACCGATCGCAAATCTCCCGTCCAACTTGCGCCAGCCGCCTACTCATTTACCCCCCAACCGCCAAATATTTCCAGATTTTTAGAGTTACCACAATTGCCCCCCATCTTCGATCCAGATCCCTCGCCTAACCCAGATAATCCAATTTTAGCAACGATTGTCAAACTCCAACCAGACTGGCTCAAACAATGGTTAAACTACTATCGAGACTATCTATATATACCCGCCAAAGATGAAGATCTCCAAATCGTCCATCTGCCAGCAAAATTTGAATTAATTCCCTTAGTACAACCGCCTGAAACTATTATAAATCCAGCTATCCCCGAAAAAATTAAATTTAGAGATATAGCCGATCGAAAACAATCGATCGAGCAAAGTTCGGGTAAACTATCAAAACAAAGCTTCCAAAATTTAGAATACCAGCCCGACTGGATCGAAACAGATGCCGAAACAATTGGCTTCGATCGATCCCCAATTGCTAGACTATTAGCATGGCTCGATAAATTAATGCTTCAATTTGAAAATTGGCTGATAAAAATCTGGAATTTAATTACCAACAAACAAATTGAGTATTGATAAATAAAGACTGTTTATTTCATATATATATAGCAGTCCTAAATCAATTGTGAGATGCGAACTTGGTGTTAATTTAACCGCAGAGGCGCAGAGAGCGCAGAGAAGAGAAGGCAGATCTGCTAGCTTTTCATTAAGGATCGCTATAGCAGGAAGTTCGCGACTGCATTCTGGCAATCTCTCATCGGCTAAAAGGGAGAACATCTATCTTTTTGGGTACTATAGCTAATGAGTAATTCTTCTGTGCTGTCGTTTTATGTCCATACCTGATTTTCAGACTGTAATGCTACCATTGCTAGAACTCGCTCAGGATGGAAAAGAATATAAGCTATCAGAAGCAATAGATCTTCTTGCTAATCGCTTCAATTTAACCAGTGCAGAACGTCAAGAACTTCTCCCTTCTGGCAAACAAGCTAGATTTAATAATCGCGTGGGTTGGGCATGTACCTACATGAAGAAAGCAGGATTATTAGTCTATCCATCAAGAGGAAAGCTTAAAATTAGTTTGCGTGGTTTGACGTTATTGAGTTCAAAACCCGATCGTATCACAACCAAAACACTAAAGGAATTTCCTGAATATTTAGACTTTATCAATACAACATCTAATTCTGACAGTTCGAGCGATTTATCTCTTGGTTCTAAGTCAACTAACGTCGAACAAACACCTGATGAAGAGATCGATTCTATCTATCAAAAACTCA
>NZ_JANPLS010000485.1:0-8994 GCF_031422475.1 Chamaesiphon sp. VAR_48_metabat_403 | reverse complement strand
CAGATGGGGGGATTTTTTGGTACAACCGTCGTTGCCTTGAGTATGCGGGACTGACGCTGGAGCAAATGCAGAGCTGGGGCTGGCAACAGATACATCATCCCGAACATGTCGATCGAGTCGTGGCGCATTTTCAGCACTGTTTAGAAATCGGCAAGGAATGGGAAGATACCTTTCCGCTCCGAGGTCGCGATGGGACGTACCGTTGGTTTCTATCGCGGGCAATTCCGATCTTCGATGACTCAGGGCAGGTAGTCCGCTGGTTTGGCACCAATACCGACATTACCGCACAGCAAACCGTACTACGCGAACTCGAACAATCTCAAGCCGAGCTAGGCGAACGCAATCAAGAGCTAGACGCTTTTGGATATGTCGTGGCACACGATCTTAAAGCACCCCTGCGCGCAATTTCCAATTTATCCCAGTGGATCGAAGACGATCTCGAAGGAGTGCTTACCGCAGATACCCAACTGCAAATGACACTACTGCGGAGCCGAGTCCGGCGGATGGAATCCACCATCGACGGATTGCTCGACTATGCCCGTGTCGGTTTTACAAATGCCAATATCGAGCCTGTCTTTGTGACCAAACTACTCGCGGAGGTAATTGATTCGCTCGATCCGCCGCCAACATTTACGATCGTCATCGAGCCAAATTTACCCATTCTCCACACCAAGTGGCTGTCTTTGTTCCAGGTATTTACCAATCTGATTAGTAATGCCATCAAACATCACGATCGCGTCGATGGATTGGTACATCTGGGCATCGCCGAACATCAGGATTTCTATGAATTTGCGATCGCCGATGATGGCCCAGGCATCGCACCAGAGCAGCACGATCGCGTGTTTAAAATCTTCCAAGCCGTCAATCCCCAAAATCGATCGGATAGTACGGGAATTGGATTGGCGATTGTCAAAAAGATCGTCGAAGCCGAAGGCGGTAAGATTCGGCTAGAGTCCCAACTGGGTAAGGGGACAACGTTCTATTTTACCTGGCCGAAGCGGTAGCCACTTGGGTTATTTGTACTCACATCTTGCGAGCGCGACATAGTTACTAGCGTTCTAGTAAAAACAGCTCGCCAGCCTCACTAATCCTCAATATCGATTAGATTTATTCGAGAAAATTTAGGTATTGCTAGAAATGACATCACAAGATGGCAATATAGATAGTTGACTGTCAACTGTTTTAACATGCTGCAACTAGTTTCTTCTGGACTGATGGGAACGTGGCTAACTCTGGCGGGTGTGAGCGCGCCACCCGCAGCTCCAGCTCAAGCCGTTACCTGGCAAGGATTATCGTGGCTCACGCCGCCGAAACCAGTCGAACCAAAGATCGAAACCACGATCGCCCAATATCTGCAAACGCTCAAAGCCCAAGGTTTAGATCCCCAACAGCAGTCAGTTTGGCTCCGTACCGATAGTAACTTACTAATCGATCGAAATGGTACGATTCCAGTTCCCTCTGCTTCCTTAACCAAAGCAGCCACCTCTCTGGCGGTAATTAAAACATGGGGATTAGAAAAACGTTTCGATACGATCGTCAGTGCTAACGGCAAGATCGTCAACGGGACATTAGTCGGCGACTTAATCGTCCAAGGTGGTGGCGATCCGTTATTTGTGTGGGAAGATGCGATCGTCCTAGCTCGAAGTTTAAATCAATTGGGCATCAATAATGTCAGCGGCAATCTCATCGTGGTCGATAAATTCCACATGAATTATCAAGCTAATCCGCAAAAAGCTGGAGAATTGCTCAAACAAGCTTTTACTGGCATTAATCTCCCGCCTGCGTTACTAAATACCGAGTTTAAAGACGTGAATATCGTCAAACTCCCAACAGCACCAGCCACTACTGATACCAAGCTTCCTCAAGTCAAAATCGCGGGTGCAGTGCTGGTAGCTAGCGCGCCACCAACTGTAATTACACCCTTAATTCGCCATCGATCGCTACCATTAATCGATATCGTACGGCAGATGAATATTTACAGCAATAATGAAATTGCTCAAATTCTCGCCGATAGCCTTGGCGGTGCGCCGCAAGTAATGAAAATTGTCGCCACTACCGCCAACTTTCCGCCAGCCGAGATTCAACTGATTAACGGATCTGGTTTGGGAGTGCAAAATCGGCTCTCTCCCCGCGCTGTCTGTCAAATTTTCCGCACGCTCCATCAAACTCTTCAACCTGTCAACCTGAACCTCGCCGATATTTTTCCCGTAGCTGGAGCCGAGTATCTCGGTACCCTCAAAGAGCGACGGTTACCTGTTGGAACGACGATTAAAACAGGTACCCTCAATGAGGTGAGTGCATTAGCAGGCGTATTACCAACGCGAGATCGCGGCTTAGTTTGGTTTGTCATCGTCAATAAAGGTTCTCAAATCTCCAAACTGCGCCAACAACAAGATACCTTACTCCAAGCTCTACTCAAAGAATGGGGCGAAGTTACGCCCACACCACTCGTTGTTACCAAACACGATCGTCCGCCAGCATATTTCGGCGATCCCGCACGTAATATCGCAATCGTCCCTAAATCACCATCATGACACGCGATCGATCCGCCGATTCGTACGGGCATAATAAGCATAATTCCAGTACTAGTGAAATCTATGCTATTTAATCTCTTAACTACAACGATCGATACCAATGCGATCGAGTTATTGTTACCACTGATGACAACTAGCACTAATTTACAAGTGCAATTCGATCTTACCAACCACGGCTTAGTACTCGCTCAACAGTTTCAAAATACCGATCTGATGGGTAATATGCAAACTGGCTGGACTGATTTTCTTCAAAGCGGTAAAGCTGGTGTTTTAGCGATCGGTTTGGTAATGGGTTATATGATTCGGGGCATCACTCGTTAAATCGATCGATATTCTACATCCTATTAACACTCAATAATATGATAATTTACATGAGATTGAGAGGTTATTAGTGAATTTCAATCCCGAATCATGTCGGAATGAAAGTGAGGTAGAAAGTAAACTTTTAGTCGGTTATTTATTACCAAAGCTAGGCTACTCTCCCGATACTTGGCATCAGGAAGTCAGATTCGGCAAAATTCGGCTGGACTTTCTGGCATTCGTCCAGAAATTACCATTCAAATTAGATGCCCGATCTCCGCTAGGTTTAATTATCGAAGCCAAGCATCCACGTAAAAACTTAGACAAACACGTTTATCAGCTTCGTAATTATTTAACTAGTTTAAATATTAGTTATGGATTATTGACAAATGGCAAACAGTTAAGAATTTATCAGCAGACAGCAGGAGCGGTTCGGCTGGTATTTCAGTGCGCTGGCGAAGATATCGACGATTGTTTACCAGATATAATTCAATTAATCGGACGCGATTTTCTCCAGGAAAGACTATTACCGCGATCGTTATCTGAGTTATCCTCGCCACAAGCTGAATCGATATCTCTGTTATCATCGATCGAAACCAACCCAATTCCGGCTGTCGCTCTACCTTCCCCAGCATTATCTATGAAAACTATTGCCATCTACCACAATAAAGGCGGTGTCGGTAAAACTACCGTCTCTACCAATCTAGCCGCAGCATTAAGTAAACGCGGTTATCGAGTATTATTAATCGATATCGACGCTCAATCAAATAGTACTTTTGCAACTGGTTTAATTAAGTTTCAATTTGAAGAAGAAGATGATTTGCGCGATCGAAATATTTATCATGCGCTGGCTAGTAGCGATACAAACTTTATCCACGATTTAGTTCGACAATCATCATTTTTTAACGATCCAGAAATTGACATAGTTCCTGCACATATCGATCTGATCAAATATCAAGATGCTTTAACTACAAAAATGTCGAGCCGGAACAGACTATTGGCAAAATTGAAGCGAGTTGAAAATAGCTATGATTTCGTCATTATCGATACACCACCTTCGCGAGATATTTACGCGGAAGCAGCACTAATTACTGCTGACTATCTCATCATTCCTTCAGATCTCAAACCATTTGCGAATCAAGGATTACCAACTGTCAAAGAGTTTATTATTAGTATTAATGAAAATAGAGAAACTTTCGGGAGACAACCACTAGAAGTACTGGGAGTATTAGCATCTAAGATTTCGACAAATGCTCAATATGTTAAGCATAGCTTTCCCAAGCAAAGAGCTGTGATTGGAGATCGATATGGAATGTCATTACTAGAATCAGTAATTTACGATCGAACTCCATTGTCGGCATGTTTCAATCAAACAATGTTGGTTGGCGATATTGAATATCCATACCCCCAATCAATTTTTAAATATGCTGATACACAAAGAAGTAGCTCCGCACAGACAGCAGCATTGGAATTTGAAGTATTAGCTGATGAAGTCTTGAATAAAATTAAAATAAAATTATGATTAAATGTTTTTTTGTTGAAACAAGCAGCATTATATCTACTCGACTAAAATCTGATTTTGACGAATCACAAATAGAAGAATTGTCGGATTTAATCATTGAAGCTGATGGATTAATTAAGCCATTAATCCTAGAATCTATTGGGGATGAAAAATACAATGTTGTTGAGGGACATTTAGAATATTATGCGGCTGTCAGAGCCAAAGAGAAAGATTTATCAAAGGCAGAAGAAGTAAATGCTTTTATCGTCTCTAATAATTCAAGGCAATCAGTGATCGATCAAGTTAAATTATTGTTGGGAGCGCGCGCTGGAAATATTGACAACATTGAAAATCCAGCAATTATTCAACCTAAAAAAGTCGATCATTTGACATCAGATACCACCCTTCAGCAGCTAAAACTAATTACAGATAGACTTGACAAGCATAGTCATATATTAGATACACTTAAAAATCAGCCAAAGCAGGAATCATTAGATAGTACCGCTCATCAAATACAAATAGTTTTAAGACAAATTGCCAAACAAGAACAAACTCTAAACTCAATTCTTAAATTATTAGAACCTTCCCCAAAACTATCCGAAGTTGAGATTCTTGAATTAATCAATACCCTCAGTTGCCAGCAACTTGAGGAAAGAATGAAAAAATCTACAATTGCAAATGCAACAAAAATAGCAGCTAATATCATTGCCAAACGAAACACTCAACCAGCTCAAAAATTTATTAGCTGGAAAGAAATTACCAGTGCAAAAATTGGTGTGGGAGCTATGAAAGCCAAGGAAATTATTGCTAAATTTAAATAGATATGTCGATCGAACCACAGCAAGACAAAGGATAGAAAATTAGATCGAGACTTATAGCCGATCGCATAAACTAGCGGAAACGATACAATAAGACTATACTAACCTTCTTGGCTCGATCGAAGATTGCATGAGTCTGTGTATCAACCCTCAGTGTTCGCAATCGGAAAACTCCGATCGAATGCTCTTTTGTCAAAGCTGTGGTTCGGAACTGCTCCTAGCAGGTAAATATCGAGTTGCCAAATTGATGAGCAACAAAGGCGGCTTTGGCGATACCTATGAAGTCACCGAGCGAGGTGTACTCAAAGTACTCAAAGTCCTTAAAAGTAACGATACCAAAGCCATCGAATTATTCGATCGTGAATATCGAGTATTAGCCAGTCTGACTGGCGAGGGGATTTCTGGCGTTCCCCTGGTTGAAGACTTCTTTTTATACGCTCCCAATGGCTCCCAGCAGCCTCTACATTGCTTGGTAATGGAGCGGATCTTTGGGATGGACTTAGAAGAGTATATCAAAGTTATGAAGCGACCGATCGACCAGAAAACGGCGATTGGTTGGCTGTCGCAGTTGACTCAGATCTTCCAAGAAATTCATGCGCGTGGCATTTTTCACCGCGATATTAAGCCTTCTAATATTATTCTCCAACCCGACGGACAACTGGTGCTCATCGATTTTGGTGCTGTGAAAGAAGCCGCCGCCAATAGTACCTCCGGACAACGTACGCGGATTTATACCCCTGGTTATGCAGCTCCAGAGCAAGAACAGGGCAATGTTGTCGAACAATCGGACTTTTATGCATTGGGACGGACATTCGTTTATTTGCTCACTAGTAAAGAGCCGATCGATCTGTACGATGCTTATCGTAATGCCTTATTATGGCGAGATAAAGCAATTCCTGTCTCTAACGATTGTTTGGATTTAATCGATCGACTGATGCAAGAAAATCCCCAGCAGCGTCCTGTAGACACCGCAACTATCTTCCGCGAAATTGCCGCTTTATCGCCAGTAATTACCCGTCAGAATATTACTTACGTTCCATCCCCACCCCCCGCTGCTCCCATCGTTAAAAATGCGCCACCGCCTACTGTAGCTGCAATCTCCCTAGCTCCTCAATCGCCACAGCAATCGCCCCAATTTACTAAATTGTTACCAGCTTTACTGGGATTAATAATCTTGTTATTATCGATCCCGGCGGCGATGTACTTTTTAGGGCAAAAATCGTCGCTATCTACTATCGCTAGTAATAGTGGTGGCGAATCTTTTAGCGATATTAAAGATGTCCCGCAGGGTGTATTTAAATTTGGCGGAAGTACGACTTGGGCGACAACTCGACAGTTACAATCTTCGCTCGATGCGGCGATTCGGGGTGTTTTTCCTAAGTATGAGATCGCATACACCGATGCTAATTCACCAGATTTAAAATCGATTAAAAATGGTAGATGCGATCCGAAACCTGGCTCTAATGCGGGCATTTGTTGGCTGTTAGAAGGCGATTTAGATTTCTCACAATCATCGATTGCGCTAGATAAGTCTAAATACAAGGATGACGATCGCATTAAAGCTAATCTACTCAAACAAGAAGCCGTAGCTTACGATGCTCTGAGCGTGGTTGTCAATCCCCAGCTCAAAATTGCAGGTTTAACCGTCGCGCAATTGCGGGATATTTATACAGGAACGGTTACTAATTGGAGTCAAGTTGGCGGACCAAATTTACCGATTGTCGCCTTTTCTCGGAGTGAAAAAGCAGGTGGTACTGTATCTTCTTTTAAAGATTTGGTCTTAAAAAAAGAAGATGTTTGGAAATTTCAAAGCGTCAATAATACAACGGAAGGATTGCAGCAAGTTAGTAAAAATCCTGGTGGTATTTATTATGGTGCTGCTAAGGAAGTAATTGTTGATTCTTGTAATACTAAGCCAATTGCGATCGGTACGACAACAGCTAATTTAGTCAAACCCTATCAAGAACCTTTAAAATCCGTCGCTGAGTGTAATAGCGGACAGCGCAATCAAATTGAATCAGAAGTTATTAAAAATCGATCGTATCCGCTCACCCGCCAAATTTATGTCATTATCAAAACCGACGATCTGGATCGGCAAAAAGCGGGTGAAACTTATGCTAAATTATTAAAAACTAAGCAAGGACAAATCCTGCTCGAAAAAGCTGGATTTGTCGGTCTCGATCGTTAACTTAATTGGATAATGCGATTAAAAGCGCGATCGACTTCTTGCCATAATTGTCGATTGTGCGGATCGACTCGGATTGCTTTCTTGAGATAACTACGCGCCTTCTCAAACTCTCGGCGTTGAATTAATTGATGTCCGTACTGAGAATAGATAATTCCTTGCCATTGACAAACTTGTCGATCTTGTGGGGAATGATGCGCTAAACCTTCGATTAAAACGATCGCTTTTAGAAATTGTTGTTGCTTTAAGAGTGATTGCAATTCATAATATAATTGCCACTTTAATTCATCTTCGGTTTGCGTTGGTTTGGTATTTGCGGCTGGCGGCGGACGACGATCGACTTTAGGATTAGATTGAGATGTAGGGGTGCTTGGTGCGATCGAATCGGTAACGCCAACTAGTAAAATTTTATAAGCCTGATTGAGTGCGATGAAACGTTGATGCGCGTCGGTATCGCCTGGATTGAGATCGGGATGCAATTTACGGGCTAACGAACGATATGCAGCTTTTAGCTCATCGAGGGATGCTCCTCTACAGATGCCTAATAACTGATAACATTTGTCCAAATTGGTGGTAGATGCAAGCATTTATTTACCAGAACGCGATGGTTATACACTTAGGGTCATATCTATTAGTATGCCCCGTCAGTCGATCGAAGTAGCACATGTCTAGCTTACACGAAAAACATACTGTAGTCAATTACCAATTACACGCTTAAATACCTTGCAACGTATCACGATCGATCCCAATCAAATTCACGATAATTACATTGCGCTCGTACCCGCACAACATCATTATCTAACTCGCGTGCTCCGGCTCCAATTTGGCGGACAATTTCAGGCAATCGATGGGACTGGAAAGTTGTATATGTGCGAACTAATTGCCAGCGATTTGCGGGCAGTCAAGAGAGATGCCCAGATTAATGAAATAATTATCCCACAAATCGATCGTATTTCTGTTAGTGGCGATCGGCAACTTTTCCCAGACATTTCCCTCATTTGCGCGCTACCCAAAGGCAACAATTTTGACGATATCGTCCGCGCTGGTACCGAACTCGGCGTAACTAATATTTATCCCGCCATTAGCGATCGAACTCTCCTCAATCCCAGTCCGCAAAAGTTGACCAGATGGGGCAAAATTGCCCAGGAAGCTGCCGAACAGTCGGAGCGGACGACATTCCCTGCTATTGTCGAACCACGCTCGTTACATGCGATTTTCAGTCAACTTCCGCCAGATTGCCGGAAATACTTATGCGAAGCCAGAGGCGAACATCCCCATTTACTTGCCTGTCTGCAAGCTAGCCCGATCAATAATCGGCCAATTGCGATCGCGATCGGTCCAGAAGGTGGTTGGACGGATGCAGAAATCGCGCTAGCGGCTGAAGCTGGGTTTCAATTAGTCTCGCTCGGACGGCAGATTCTCCGCACCATTACCGCTCCCATTGTGGCACTATCGATCGTCGTCGCCGCGATCGATAGTCAGCAATTCCCATAATGAAAATTGAGATGGGATCTAATTGCGGTTTTTAAAAATAAAACCGCTGCAATCCGCATTCTGTCGTCAGGAACTCAGTAGACTTTCTGCGAAAGTCAGGTATTAGCCTTTAGGAGAAGCTCTAGACGTTTTTTGGATCTGTAGGGGTGGGTTTATGCTAGT